>JAJZPZ010000092.1 GCA_021847795.1 Nitrospirota bacterium | reverse complement strand
TTCCCTCGCTTTTGCCCCCATGGATGCCGTATTGTCGAGGCAGAGAGCCGCTTTTTCAGCCAGGCCTTTTGTATCCAGCGGATCATTGATGATAAAGCCCTCCCGGCCGTCCTCCACGAGTTCGGCTACCCCGTTGTTCCCTGAGGTAACGACAGGGACGCCTGCTGCCATGGCCTCCAGGGTGGCATTGCTGAAGGGATCATAGAGAGTCGGCAGTACAAAGAGGTCCGCTGCCGCATAGAGCCTTTCTATATCTTTCCGGGGTTCCAGGAATATAATCCTGTCACCGGCATTATGTTGTTCCGCCAGGCTCCTGTATGCGCTGCTGTCTCCTTTGCCGATAACCAGGACCCTCGTATCGCTTCTCCTCATGAAAGGGATGGATTCTATAAGTGTTTTGAGACCCTTCCTCTTGAACCCGGAGCCTACAAAGAGCAGGAGCTTTGCATCTTTCGGGACGGAGAGGCTCTCCCTGACCTCCTCTTTCCATCTTTCTTTGTTCTCTGGGGTAAACCTGAGAAGATCGACCCCGTTATAGATGACGGCAATCCGTTCGCCCGGCACGGCATAGTGCTTTATAATATGGTCTTTTACCATTTTTGAATTGGCTACGATGTGTTTTGTATTGGAAAAAAAGTCCCTCTCGAGGTTGAGGAGCAGAATATGAAGAGGGTTTGCCTTGAATGAAAGCCTCTTGAAAAGGGGCTCGGTTCTTGACCTTATCTCCAGCCACTCGGCATGGCACCCCTCCCCGGCACGATAGATGTCCTGGCATGTTGTCCGCTCAAAACTGATGGTGCAGTCCGCTTTTGCCCTTTCCACCCTTTTGCATACGTTTCTGTTGAAAGTTGCTGTGGAGAGAAAGGAGCCTGAGGATGAGATGGGGATGTGCTCAAACCCGATGCCGTCTGCAGCGGTCCATTTGTTGGAGAAGACGGTGATTTCGTGGTCTGCCCTGAGACGGTCGATCAGGGTCTTCATGTAATTTTCCCCGCCGCCGTAGATGGAAAAGCGTTTTTTTATAAAAATGAGTTTCTTCATGCAGTGGGTATTATATCATGTTAAAATCCTCCTTTCATCAGCCCCCTATCCCGGACATGGGCCTGAGATCGGAAGGGTTCTTCCCGCAGGTTATCGTATGGCCCTGCGGTTTTATTTCAACGGAGAGCCTTAAAATCCTTTCGATTTCCACATCCGGAGCGCCGGACCGCATGGCTGATTTCAAATCGATCTCCGTATCGGAGAACAGGCAGGGCCTGAGCTTGCCGTCCGAGGTCAGCCTGAGGCGGTTGCAGGAGGCGCAGAAATGGTGGGTCAACGGGCTGATAAAGCCGATGACGCCGGGAGCATTCTCGAACCTGAAATAGCGTGCCGGCCCCGCCCGCCTCGCCTTTACCGGAACAAGCGGCGCGATTGCCGAAACCCGGGCCTTTATTTCTTCCGAGGCGAGATATTTTTCATTGCTCCACATTTCCCGTGCGCCGATAGGCATGAATTCAATGAACCTCACCTGATATGCTGTTTGCATGGTCAACTGTGCGAACTCCTCTATCTCCCCGTCATTGAGGCCACGTATAGGCACCATGTTTATCTTTATGGGAAGGAGGCCTGCCTCCTCAGCTTCGCGGATCCCTTCGAGCACGCTCCGGATGTCCCCTCCTCTTGTGATTTCCCGGAACCTTTCCGGGGACAGGGAGTCAAGGCTTACATTGACCCTTCTTAACCCGGCTGCGGCCAGGGAGCGCGCATGCTTTTTCAGCAGGGTCCCGTTTGTCGTGAGGCTGATGTCCTCAATCCCTCCTATGGCGCTTATTGATTCCACGAGATAGGGAAGGTTTTTCCGGATCAGGGGCTCTCCGCCGGTAAGCCTTACCTTCCTGACCCCGAGACCTGCCGCTATCCGTACTATTTTTATGATTTCCTCATAGCTCAGGATGCTTTTGTGCTCAAGCGGCCTCACCCCTGCTGCAGGCATGCAATAGACACAGCGCAGGTTGCACCGGTCGATGATGGAAATCCTCATATAATCGATAATGCGTTTGTATTTATCCTGTATCAGGTCCATATCCTATATTATAAGCTCCAAATTGCAAATCACAAACCTCAGGAAAATAAAATCCCAAACTCGTTTCGAATTTGGGATTTTGATATTCGCGCTTGTTTAGGATTTGGAATTTTGAGTTTAGAGTTTGCGCTCTATTATCTTTTCTTCTTCTTGCTCCTGGTCTTCTTGGTATTGGAGCTGCCGGACCCGCTGTTTTTGGAGAGTATTTCCGCGATTTTCTTTTCGGCCAGATCCGCTTCCGCTGACTGGGGATATTTCTCTATGAGCCTTTCCAGAATGACTTTCCCGGTCTTCTTGTCCCCCATTTCGACAAATGCGTATGCCTGCTTGAGCATGGCCCCTTTCGCCTTGTCATGGGAGGGATATTTCTTCAGGAAGTCCTCGTACGAAAGGATTGCGTCATCGTATTTTTTCTCCGCATAGTATGTTTCGCCGACCCAGAAATATGCGTTGGGAACCAGGGCGTGTTTGGGATAGTCTTTGATGAAATCCTTTAATTTCTGTCTGGCATCAGCATACGACTTCTCTTTAAAATCCACCTGCGCGTTATCATAGAGCTTCTGCGGATTGTTTGCTTCAGCGTTGCTCTGGGCATTGTCAGCGGGCTTTTGCACGGTGTCTGCCGCTGCCGGCTGTTTAGACGCCTCGGCAGCGGCTGCCATCTCTTTTTGTTCGGCGACAAGGTCGTTGATTTTTGCTTTAAGGCTGTTTATCTCGTTCTCAAGGGCCGTTGTTTTAGCCTGCTGCAATTCTCTTTCCGAGAGGAGGTCCTTCATGTTTTTTTCCACAAAGTATTTGTTTTCGTCAAAGCGGCCCTTGAGGAGCTGTATCTCCTTTGACAGGTCCGAGCTCTGGCTGACCAGAGAGGCCTGGCTCTCCCGGATGGCAGTAAAGCCCTGTTCCTTCAGCGTTGAGAGGTCGCTGGATATTTCCGGCAGGCTGGTCTTGATCTGATTGATTTCTTTCTGCTGTATCTGGGTCTCCGACTGGAGACTTGCAACATTGCTTTTCAGCGCTTCAAAATCTCCTGAAGTCGCACATCCTACGGCAAAAACAAGCAGGAAGCACGAGGTAAGAAGCAGGAACTTTCTTATCGGTACTTCCAGGTTGCCGTTTCCTGCTTCCTGATTCATGCTCGTCATTATTTCCCTTCCTCGAGAAGGGCGAAGTGGTCTCTCCTGTTTTTGGTCCAGCACTCCTCGGTGTTGTCGGAGCAGACCGGCTTTTCCTTGCCGTAGCTTACGGTGTCGATCCGGCCCGAAGGGATGCCGAGCGATACCAGATAGGCCTTTGCCGAGCTTGCCCTCCGGTCTCCCAGGGCCAGGTTGTACTCAACCGTACCCCTCTCGTCACAGTGGCCTTCAACCACGACCTTTGCCTTTAAGTTCTTTGCAAGGACAGCTGAAATCTCCTTCAGCGCGGGCTTTGCATCGTCCCGTATATCGTATCTGTCGAAATCAAAGTGGATGTCCCGGATCTTTGATGCCAGCTCTTTCGCTGTGTACCGGCTTGCTGCCTTCCGGGCGTCTCCAAGCTCTTTTTCCGTTATGGATTCCTTCGAGAGGTCTTTCGCCGCAGCGGGCTTCTGAGCGCTTTCCGCCGCCGGTCCAGCCTGCTGTTCAGGTGTCTGCACCACTTTCCTCTGAGCGCATCCGGTAATTATCATCATGCACGCTGCGAGCGCGGCCAAAACCAAAATTATCTTTCGCACGTATGTATCCTCCTTAAATAAATGAAGCAAGAGAGTTTTTATTATCATCGTCGGACAGGAAAAAACCTCAGAGCAACGTTGTCCCGGGGTCTCCTGAACATATCACACAACAGGCGCTGCAGCAGGAGGGGAAAGGCCCGAGTATAAGGGCGTGAAGCCGTTGCGCAATTCATTTATATGATGAGGGACCGTGCCATACGCGAACAAAAAGGCCGGGGACCGCTCACTTACCGCTCCTGCAGTTATAGTATCAACATCAATCAGCTTTACTGCCTTGTTTTCGGATATGACGGCACGTAATTTTCTCAGGAATATTTTAAAGTCTGCATTGTCCTCTTTTTCCTCTTCTTCCGGCGAGAACCCGGAGAATATGGCATCCAGAAGGAAGATATGCAGGACATTTTCTGACAGAGAGGCATTACCGGACAGAAGTCTTTTCATCCCCCTCTTGTCCCCGAAGGTGAAAGAAAGGGGAGAAGCAGAGTATAGAATAAAATAGAGGAGGAAGAGACCGTAAGGTATCTTGCTTCTTGGTATTGATACAGTCATATGCATTACTATAAATAAATATTAATTAAAAATCAATGAGCTCTGCATTGTTTTTTGCCTAAAAGATGTCCATACGGAAACGGTAGCCCCGGTAACTGAGGATTACCCCTTCGGGAGTAATCCGCTCCAGCGCCAATCCTGCGGCAACAGGCTGCCCTTCATGCAGCACACGCCCGTTAATACTCACCACCCTTGACGCAGGCCTGCTGTCGTAATAGTGAGCTGAAATAGTTATGCCGGGGAGGGTCTGCTGAACAGACGAGGGCAGTTCATTTACGCCGATAACTTTTTGTCCTGCTGCGTGTGCCTCCTTCTTAAAGGAAGACATATCCGCCGCAAAGCTGTTGTCCCGTAATGCTTCCGGGGAGGAATGTTCTCCCTTTTTGTCCGGCACAGGTTTCTCAACCTCCGGCCTCCGGCTCCTCTGCAGTGGGGCCGGTTTGTTTTGCCGGGTCCCTCCGGCCGGAGAGGGGCCGGGTGAAATGGCGGAAGGGGACTCAGCGCCCTTTCCCATCGCCTGGACAACAACAGCCCGAGCAGGAACAGACGGTCCTGCCTTTTGCCAGGGATGGAGCCACCATACGAATAGCCCCGCATTCACCAGCAGGGCCGCCAGTACCAGGTAAGTAAAAAATATGCGCCGCTTCGGTTCAGGCGCCCCTGTGTCCTGCACTGCCAACATTTCGGTCAGTGTAGCATGCCGCCGGCTCTTTTCAGATTTTTTCAAGGCATCCAGGATGTAGGACATTTCTATCTGGCCTCCTGCCCCTCGGCAGGCTTTTTATTGTCCGCGGTCTTTATTTCTCCGGCAGCCGGGCCTGATGCCGTTTTCCGGGCGGGATTTCCCTGCTGATGGACCTTTGCGGATTTCATGGCAGGAGTATGTCCCTGTACAGCCTTCCTCAGGCCGGCAGGGCTTTCTCCTCCCATTAAGAAGCGTGTTTTACTATTTTTCTCTTTCCCCTGCTCCCCGCCCCCGTTCCCTTGCGCATCGTTCAGGTGACCTGCTGTCGTCCTCCAGAGAAAAGAATCATCGCCGAACCACCATAGGGTATCTATGCGCGGATGCCTCGTGTCCTGTGCCGGAGAAACCACCTGGGCAGCCCCCCGCCTGAAATAAGGCGCGGCGAACAGGGCGCTGCAGATGATGAGCGCAAAGGCAGCCGCTGCAAACACTGCATATTTTGCCCCCTGCATCCGTCCGGGTATTCCCGCACCGAGGACTTCACGCGCAGCCAGGGAAAGAGTAGATGCATCGACACGCTCCTTTCCCTGGACATAGGCCCCGAGCAGTGCCCTGTCGCAGATCACATTAATAAGTCGCGGGGTCCCGCGGCTCAGCCGGAACAATTTTCCCAGTGCAGAAGGCAGGAACAACTGGTTGCGCAGCCCGGCTACTGCCAGGCGGTGAGAAACATACGCAGCCGTATCCCGCTTAGACAATGGTCCCAGGTGGTAGCGCGCGGTAATGCGCTGGGCCAGCTGCCGCAGCTCAGGCCGTGACAACTTTTCCTGGAGTTCGGGTTGCCCCACCATGATGATCTGCAGGAGCTTGCGCTGGTCCGTCTCCAGATTTGTCAGGAGCCGCAACTGCTCCAGCACATCGGCGCTGAGATTCTGGGCCTCTTCAATAATGAGCACCGTGTTGCGCCCTTTGGCGTGGGATTCGAGGAGAAAGGCATTGATGCAGTCGACAAAGACCTTTATGCTGCCGTTGCCTTCGGGGTAGCTGATTTCAAGTTCATCGCAAATAGCAGCGAGTAATTCCCCGGCAGTAAGTTTGGGATTAAGGATAAAGGCAATATTGGTGTTTTCAGGCGCCTGCTCCAGCAGGCGGCGGCAGACAGTTGTTTTGCCTGCCCCGATCTCACCGGTGAGCAGGGCAAAGCCGCCGTCACCCTGGATACCGTATACGAGATGGGCCAGGGCCTCCTGGTGCACCGCGCTCATATACAAATACCGCGGATCAGGAGCAATGGAGAAAGGAGTTTCTTTCAGGCAAAAGTGCTCTTTATACATCTCAAGCTTTGTTGCTGCTGCATTGGTAGAACATCATTCAGTGTATAAAGAGTAATACAAAAGGCAGGAAAAACACAAGAAAGCGCAAACGACAGTAACGAGTAACCTTATCAGTAACAAGTAACGAGTAACAAGTTAATAGTAACAAGTAAAGGATCTGAAGACGGTGACAAATCTTTAGTCGTTAGTCTTTAACTCGTTACTTGTTACTTGTAACTTGTTACTGCCTTTAGAGTTACTTGTTACTGCCTTTAACGTCACTCGTTACCGTCTTTCAGCACCCTCCAGAGGCTTGTCCTCGATATCCCCAGAAGTTCCGCTGCCTTTGACCGGTTGCCCCCGACCATGTCGAGCACCTTTTCCGCATACTCCCTGCTCAGCTCGTCAATGGTCTTTATCTTTCCGGGTTCGATGGTCTCTATCTGAAACAGCGCTATGCTCTGCGGGAGGCTTTCATGAGTAATGACCGCGCCTTTTTCAAGGATGATCGCCCGCTCAATAATGTTTTCAAGCTCCCGCACATTTCCGGGGAAACTGTAATGCAACAGGATGTTTTTTGCTTCCTTTGTGAACCCAGTTATCTTCTTGTTGGATTTCGGAAGGTGCTTCCGGAGAAAATAGGTGCTCAAGGGCTCTATATCATCCTTGCGGTCCCTCAGGGGCGGGATGGATATCTCCATCACATTCAGGCGGTAATAAAGGTCTTCCCTGAACTTCCCCTCTGCTATAAGTTCCCGCACATTCTGGTTTGTAGCAGCGATAAACCGCACATCCACTTTGATGGGCCGCGTTCCGCCGACCCTGTAGAACTCGCCTTCCTCGATGACCTTGAGCAGCTTTGCCTGCAGGTTCGTGGCCATTTCAGATATTTCATCAAGGAAGAGCGTGCCGGTGTCCGCTATCTCCACAAGCCCCTGCTTGGTCCTGATGGCCCCGGTAAAAGCGCCCTTTTCATGGCCGAAGAGTTCGCTTGCCAGCAGCTCTTCCGTCAGGGTCGCGCAGTTTATGGAGAGGAAAGGCATGCCCTGCCTCCTGCTGGTGAAATGGATGATCTTTGCGAGCAGGCTCTTGCCGACCCCGCTTTCTCCCGTGAGGAGGACATTGCAGTCGGAATCCCTGATGCTCTCGATAACGCCCAGGATCTTCCTCATCCCCTCGCTCTTGGCAATGATGGAGATTTCCTTGTTCATCCCGGCAAAGGCCTTCAGCGCGGTGTTCTCCTTCAGCAGCAATTTCCGGTTGTAAATGTTCTTCACCCTGTGTATCAGCTCATCGAGATCAAAAGGCTTCGTGATGTAATCGTATGCCCCCTTCCTCATGGCATCCACCGCTGACCCGATACTCCCGAACCCGGTAATGACCAGCACCTCCACCTCGGGGGCTTTTTCTCTCACCCTGTCGAGCAGTTCGATCCCGTTCATCTCCGGCATTCTGATATCGGTAACGAGTACATCAAAGTGAGCGCCCTCTATTCTCTCCAGGGCCTCCCTGCCGTTTCTCACTCCCGCAACCTTGTACCCCTCCTTCTGCAGGGAATAGATAAGGTGCTTGAGCGTTATTTCTTCATCCTCTGCGATCAGGATCTTAAAGTTCATTGCCGCCCTCTCCGGAAGGAAACGCAAGGGTGAAGGTTGTGCCCTTGCCTTCCTCGCTTTCGGCGCTGATATCGCCGCCGTGTTTCCTGATGATGTTAAAGACAATGGCCAGCCCTAGCCCTGTGCCTTTGTCCTTTGTCGTAAAGAAAGGTTCGAAGATCTTTTCCACGGCATCCCCGGGTATCCCCTTGCCCGTATCCGATACGACTATCTTTACGGTCCCCGGAGCTTTTGAAACCCTTACAAGCAAATCCCCGGCCCCGGACATGGCCTCGACGGCATTTGTGAAGAGGTTGACGAACACCTGTTCCAGCTGCCCCCTGTCAGCGCGGACAAAGACCCCCTCCGGATCGGAATCAAGCTCAAACCGTATCTTTTCCATATTGAGAGAGCTTCCAAGAAGTCCGAAAGCCGCAGTTATCAACCCGTTCAGCTCCACCTCTCCAAGCCGGGGTTCTCTACCCCTCGCAAATTCGAGCAGGTCCCCGACAATCCGTTTCACCCTCGCAGTCTGCCCCACGATATCGTTGACGATCTCCTTCATCATCGGCGAACATTCTTCGCCTGTCTCCTTCATCAGGACCTGGGAGGAAATATAAATGTTGTTCAGGGGATTGTTCAGCTCATGGGCAACCCCGGAGGCCAGAGTCCCGATGGCCGCCAGTTTTTTGCTCTGCAGCAACTCCTTGTTTTTTATCTCAAGCTCATTCTCCCTTTGCAGGAGCTGGTCTTCCATTTCATTGAATTTATTGATGAGCACGCCGACCTCGTCGTCCTTCCCCCACCCCTTCAAGGGAACGGACACATGCGGGAAAGACCCTTTCCCCGTCTTTTCCACCACACTGATGAGAAGCATAAGCCTGCTTGCAACATTCCTGCCGATAAAAAAGAGCGTACCTATCCCGCTCAGGAAAAACAACGGTAAGAATATGATGATGGCGATTTGCGATATATAAATGGTCCGGTCCACATTTTCCCGGGCAATCCTGTCCAGTTCCTTCGAGGCTACCAGGATATCCTCGCCTGACCTCCTCAGTGCGTTTATCTCCAGGTCGAGTTGCCTGAGATCTCCGATCAGCCTGTGGTCGGAAGGCAGGGCGCCCTGCAGGATATCAGCTATAGGGAGCGGCCGCTCCTGGAAGGTTATTTCCATCAGTTGAAAGAATTTCGCATCCCTTGACGATACCCGCATACCCCTGAATTCCGCGGACAGGCGGTTGACCGATGATTCTATTACGGTAAACCGCTGTTTGTACCCGCTGATGAGATTGCGGAGGGACAGCAATTTGCTTCTCTTTTCGTCCGAGTCCGATACAGCACTGCCGGCAAGGACGTTCAATTCCTGCAGGTACTGGTAAATAGCCTTGTTCTCCTCGCTCAGGGGACCGTAGATAAAGAAGTTCTTTTCATGTCTCCTCACCTGGAGGGACTTGCTCCTTATCGTGTCGGTAATCTCCAGGAACCGTATTTCTTTCCTGATTTCGATGAAACTGGCATATTCAAATGCTGCGAGGATGGCGATAATGGACGCACTGATAAAGAAAGTGAGTGCTATTTTTTTCTTTAGCGACATTTACAAAACCGTAATGAGTAATATAAAGGCCGTGATGCGCAACCCGTGATGAGTGATGAGTAACGGATAAAGGATAAAAACATAGTATCCAATGAATAATGAGCAGCCGGTAATGAGTCAACGGTCATCATTAATAATGCGTGATGGGGATTATGTTTTTCAACCCATAACCCATCACGCATCACACATCACGGTCTTTATTCTCTTACCACAAGGATAGGGCATGGGGCATAACCAATGACCTTCTCGGCAACGCTCCCCATAAGAAGCCTCCGCAGGCCCGTCCTGCCGTGAGAGCCCATTACAATGATGTCCACCTGCTCCTTTTCCGCCAGCTTGGTTATCACGCTGAAAGCTTCTCCCTCTCCTACGAAACTCTCTGCCTTCAGCCCCGCTGCTTCCGCCTGACTTATTATATGCTTCACGAATTCCTTTGCCTTACCGACCATGTCTTCGACGGCATCGGGCGCTTCGGCGTAAAACTCCGACGGCACGTCTACAACGGATACTACCTTGACCTCTCCGCCGTATGATTGAGCAAAATCAATCGCCTTCTCAGAGGCAATGCCGCTGTATTTTGAGCCGTCGGTTGCGATAAGGACCTTTTTCCAACCCAGGGGAAAGCTGTTCGGGACAATGAGCACATCCCGCCGGCTGTGCCCGATGACCCTGGCCGCAACACTGCCGACAAGAGACTTATCGAGATGGCTTGCCCCCTTCCTCCCCATCACGACGACATCACAGTTTTCAGCATCCGCAAGGTCGACGATCCTTTCATAAGGATCGCCTTCCTCGCAAACCGGCTTTATCAGCGCCCCCACGGCCTTTGCCAGGTCCATTGCGTCAGCAAGCGCCCTCTCGCAGGGCTGCCTCATCGCCTGGGCAATGCTCTTGATGCCGATAAGCTCCAGTTCCCCCTCGTAGGGGGGCACGACCGAGACAACCGTTATCCAGCTCTTCTCATCCGCTGCAAGCCTGAAAGCTTCCTTCAGCGCATGCCTGCCGGATTCGGAGCCGTCAATGGCAACAAGTATCTTCCTGTATCTTCCCATACTTAAACTTTACCATGTTCGAGAACTCCCTTGGCAATTGCTTCACGCTCCGCCCTGCGCCCCTGCCACATCGACCTCAGGACAATAAAGGCCCCCATGGCCAGCGCAAAGATCATGATCGCAAAACTCGTGCTCTTGAGCGCCTTTACCGTGGTCTCGCCGAGCTTCCCTATGAGGCCGAGCTGTGCCAGGTACACAGGGACCATAAGGCCGCGGCTGAAGAGGACGATGACCATGATGACTCCCATGACCACCTTGATCACAAAAGGCTTCACGTAAGTAGTCCCCATCGCGCCCAGCTGAATTCCGAAGAGCGAGCCCCCCAGGATGATCATCGCAAGCCGGATGTCCACAAGTCCGTGCATGGCGTATTTAAACGAGCCGCCGAGACCCATAACAAAAGCGATTACCAGCTCCGTGGCGGATGCCATAAGACTCGGCGCGCCGAGGACATAAATCATGGCAGGCACGCCTATAAACCCGCCCACGGCTATTGTTGCCGCCAGCATGCCGGTTGCAAAACCCAGGGGGATCGTGAAGAGTATCGAGATCCGTGCATTCAGGCATTTGAAGTAGACCATGGTACCGGGGATATTGACCGACTGCACCCACTTCGCAAGCCTGGTTACTTTTTCCTCGTCGTTTGTAGTTCCGGATTTGTAGGTCTTCCATGCGTCTTTCAATACAAAGCCGCCCACAACCGCGAGGATCACCACAAAGGCCACGCTGACATAAAGGTTTGAGCCCGCGTCGCCGAAGGCCTTCTTAATGCTTTCCTGTATGTGCGCGCCGTACAGAACACCAGCCTCGGCAGAGATACCGAGGACAATGCCCATCTTCACATCGACCTGCCCGTACTTGGCGCGTTTCAGGGACCCCACCAGCGCCTTCGGGAACTTGTGGCACATATTGCTTGCAACCGCCACAAGCCCGGGCACGCCGAGGCTCATCATGCCGGGAGTAAGGACAAAAGCCCCGCCTGACCCGATGAAGCCGCTGACAAGGCCTCCGACGAAGCCCACCAGGAAAAGATAAGTCATATTTATTGCATCAAGCTGAATGAAATTTGTCGCCGCGTTTACGATGTCATGCATGTTATTTCACCTCCGTCTTCTTTTTTGAAGCCTCGATACCCAGCACCGTCCAGAAGTTCCCGGTAAACGAACCATGGACAAAGGAAACAAGGAATGCTATTACTATAGGGATAAATGCGTATATCCCACCGCGGGCCATATAATCATTCACAGCCTCCTGATTCATCAACAGGGCCGCATATATCACTGCCGAGATACCGCCCATCAGGATCATCGGTCCATAAGGCTTTTTCTTTGTTCTGCTGCTTGCCATTTTCTGCCTCCTTTTGTTTAAGGCATCACAGGATGCCGTTTATTTCCGGTTATTCAGGGCTCTTGCTATACAGCATCCGCAACCACTACCAGGGGACACTTGAGGTTCTGCCATGCCTCGGAAAGCTTTTTGCCCCTACCTTTGCAATCCACATCCAGGTTGCTCGAAGATTCGGTGACTGCGAAAAGGATCTCCTTTTTTATGCTGGTGTAATCGATGATTTCCTGTTTCATGCATCCGTTCCTGCGCATTAACCTGCAGTCAATGCCCTCCCCTTTCAGCTCCGCCAGGAACTGGTCGAGGAGCGGGTCCAAGGCCTCTGCCGGAGAGATATAGAGAATGTCCAGATTTGCCCCCACCCTTTTACAGGTATTCAGGGCGTACCTGAGGGTCTTTCTGTCTACCTGATCTTTTCTCACTGCCAGCAAGACCCTCCGTTCCTCCTTCAGAATTCCCTTCGCTGTGTCGAACTCGCCCTCTTCCGCAAAAGAGGCCGCCATCATAGCGCTCTCAAACTTCTTTATGGTTTTTTTCAGCTTGCCCATATCCGGTTGATCTCCGCCCTGTCAGGCGCAGTGCGCTCTTTCAGTCAACCCTGAGTTCTTTTCCGTCTGGCCGGCACTGCAGCCTGGAAACCGAAAAACCGGCGCCCTTTCTTGGCCTGTCCTCTTTCATAATCTGCCGTGCCGTGTCGAACTCGCCTTCTTCTGCAAAGGCCGCTGCCATCATCGTGGCTTCAAATTTCTCAAAGAGTTTTTTCATTTCTTTGTCCTCCTTTTTTTATTTAGAATCCACTTTTGTAATATCAGCTTTTATGCCAGATGGGTTTTTACACATAACTTCTTGTTTTTACTGCTTTATTATGAGCCAGCCCCCACACCGGGGGAATGAACAATCGTTGCTTTGTGCAACACGCCACAGGACATTTCCGCTTAACCGTTGAATACCAACGGTGAGCTATAGTGATGCAAATAAGCTAGTCTTATTTCAATTTGCAACATTTCCTCTATGCAATTGTTTGGCGAACAAAAACAGCGGCAAAGCCTGACGTTCTTGTTTTAAAAAATATTCATGGTATATTCCCCCTATGAATCAAACTTCTTTCTTCAACGATGGACCGAACTGATACAGCCGGGGGATAAATACACGCTTTATGAATATCGAAAAGCGCTGGCATAAGGGATTTGATGCAATCAGCGACCCGGTTTCCCTGTGTAGGTGGTAATCTAAAGTGCCCCAAAAAGAGTAATCCTTTTTGCCTGTAGTTTCTTTGTCCCTGCCGTAGCCCTGCCAAATATGTTATTCGAGTCATTTCATTTCATCATCCCG
>JAJZPZ010000091.1 GCA_021847795.1 Nitrospirota bacterium | reverse complement strand
GGCGTCGAAAATGAACTCCACGGTCCCGGCCGTGGTGTAGCCGATCTCGCGCATCAGGCGCACTGCGGTAAAACAGATTTCCCGGCGCAGGTTGTCGTCGAGCGAAGGGGACGGCGCTTCTTCAATGATCTTCTGGTTGCGCCTCTGGAGCGTACACTCCCTCTCGAAAAGATGAACGACATTGCCGTATTCATCGGCAACGATCTGGACTTCTATATGCCTGCCGCGCTCGATATATTTCTCAACCAGGATCTTCTCATCACCAAAGGACTTTTTCGCTTCAGAGCGCGCCTGCATATATGCCTGGGCTATCTGCTCCTCGTTTTCGACCTTTACCATTCCCTTGCCGCCGCCCCCGGCAGCGGCCTTGATCATGATGGGGAAGCCCACCCCCTCATCCTTCATCCATTTTTTTATCTGCCCGGGATCAGTGACATCGCTGATGCCCGGTATGGTGGGCACATCGGCTTTCTTTGCGAGCACCTTTGCCTGTATCTTGTCCCCCATGAGCCTGATCACTTCAGGAGAGGGGCCTATCCAGATAAGCCCGGCATCAAGCACCTTTTGGGCAAATACCTCGTTTTCCGCGAGGAAGCCCCATCCGGGATGGACTGCATTCGATTTGCTCTTGCGTGCGGCCTCGATGATCTTGTCCATATGGAGATAGGACTCGGCAGGAGGGGCTTCACCGATATGCACTGCGGTATCAGCCATAAACACATGGTGCGCAAGGCGATCAGGGGTGCTGTACACGGCAGCGGTCGGAATCTTCCTGTCCCTGCAGGTGTGCATAATACGTACTGCCGGGACCCCGCGGTTCGCGATAAGGATCTTTTCTATCGTCCTTCCCGCCGCGCTATTTTTTCTTGAGTTTTTTTGATTTTTCAAGCAGCGCCTTCCTTGTGACTTCTCTGAACTTTTCAAGCTTCCTCTCTACTTCGGGATGTTTTATGGAAAGAATAGAGCATGCAAGATAGGCTGCATTCTTTGCCCCGTCAACGGCAACAGTGGCAACAGGGACCCCGGGCGGCATCTGCACCGTGGAATACAGGGCATCAACGCCGTTCAGCGCGCCTGACTTGAGCGGCACCCCGATAACCGGCAGGGTGGTGTAAGACGCTATAACTCCTGCAAGGTGCGCTGCCATGCCCGCGCCTGCGATCAGCACCTCAATCCCGCGACCTCTCGCTGCCTTCGCATATTCTGCTGTTTTGTCAGGCATCCGGTGGGCGGAGCTGATGTCAATCTCATAGGAGACGCCCATTTCCCCCAGCACCTCGGCAGCCTTTCCCATAACGGCAAGATCGCTGTCGCTTCCCATGAGAATTCCTACAAGCGGTTTCTTCACTGACATCCTCCTTGCAACTGCCCTGAACGTGTCCGGGAAAGCCTGATGAACAGGAGAAAAATTTTACCAGAAAGAATAGGGATATTTCTATAAAAAAATGGCCGTCCTGCGGATTTTTCTTTATCACCGGGGACAGTCCCCTCGCGTCATTTTATTTCGTGCCGGTACGATAAAAACTTTTATTTATCGTGATGGGGGCCGTACAGCAGCGCAATCTTCTCTGAAAGGTCATTAAGCGTAAAGGGCCTCATAAGCACGGCATTCAGCGACCTGTTCCGGATCAGTTCCACAAGTTTCTCTTTTTTAATTTCCGCTGATCCTATGAGCATTATCCTCAATAAGGGGTGCTCGTTTTTAATCTCCGTGATGAAATCCATGGTCCCTTCGCTGTCGATTACCGCGTCGATAACGAGATGGTAGTCAGGCCTGGCAATATTGATAAAGTGGGATTTTATATTCTTCGTGTGGTCGCAATAAAAAAAATCGTAAAGTTCCCCGGCCTTCCTGTCCGTAGCAAAGTAGTCCCTGAACACAGGCTCTATATCGTGCCTTACGCAGACAATTAAATGTTTTTTCTCCATCGCGCATCCCCCATGCTGCCCACCAAGTATCCTCTACCGGCGGGCAATATTGCAAGCAGCTTTACCCTGAGCCCTGCCGGACCGATTCCAGAAGGTCCCAGCGCTCATAGGCTGCAGTGATGGATTGTTCGATTTCCCCGATTCTCGCCTTTGCCGCCGGGACATTGTTCCCCTCTTGCTTGTAAAAGTCAGGGGCAGCAAGGGTTTCATACAGCCTGTCGCGCTCTGCCTCTAGGGACTCGATCTGCGCAGGCAGCGCTTCGAGTTCTCTGTTCTCCTTGAAGGTCAGGGTGCGCGGGCGCTGCAGACGGGGCCTTTCCGGCTTTGCAGGCTTCAGCGCTTTCCCGGGTTTGCCGGCCGGTTCAGCAACTGCGTGACTGCGCTGCCGGAGCCAGTCGTCATAACCTCCCACATATTCAACGAACTTGCCGCTGCCTTCGGATACGATCGTGCTCGTCACGATGTTGTTCAGGAACTCCCTGTCGTGGCTCACCAGGAGAACAGTGCCCTGGTATTCCAGCAGCAACTCCTCAAGGAGTTCCAGGGTATCGGTGTCGAGGTCATTGGTAGGCTCATCCATCACCAGCACGTTCGAGGGGTGAGTAAAGAGCTTGGCCAGGAGCGCACGGTTCCGCTCTCCTCCTGAAAGGACCCTTACCGGGGAGCGCGCCCGTTCCGGGGGGAAAAGGAAATCCTCGAGATAGCCGATCACATGCCTTGTCTTTCCGTTAACAGTCACGTACTCGTTTCCGTCCGACACGTTGTCCATGACCGACCTGTTGTCATCCAGCTGCGACCGATGCTGGTCGAAATAGGCGACTTCAAGGTTGGCCCCCCTGCGCACAGAGCCGCAGCCGGGCTCTATCCGGCCCAGGAGAAGCTTGAGCAGGGTAGTCTTGCCCGAGCCGTTCGGACCGATAATGCCGATCTTGTCCCCGCGCATGAGTATTGCGGCGAAATCCCGGATCAGGGGGCTGCCTTCATAACTGTACCCGAGCCCCCCGGCCTCAAGCACCAGTTTGCCCGACCGTTCGGCCTCGTTCAGTTTCATTGCGGCGCTCCCGGTCCTTTCACGCCGCTCACTGCGCTCCTTCCTCATCTCCTTCAATGCCGCCACCCTACCTTCGTTGCGGGTGCGCCGGGCCTTGATCCCCTTCCGTATCCACGCCTCTTCCTGCGCGAGTTTCTTATCGAACAGCGCGTTGTGAACGGCCTCTGCATCGAGTTCGGCCTGTCTTCTCGCCAGGTAGGCCTTGTAATCTCCCGGCCAGTCAGTGACCCGTCCCCGGTCAAGCTCGATAATCCGTGTAGCCAGGGCCTGGAGGAATCTCCGGTCATGGGTGATGAAGAGAAGTGAGCCGCGGAACTCAAGGAGGAACTCCTCAATCCAGGCTATGGAGTCGATATCCAGGTGGTTCGTAGGCTCATCGAGGAGCAGCAGGTCCGGCTCGCTCACCAAGGCCCGCGCAAGCATGACCCTTCTTTTATAGCCGCCGGAAAGCCCGGATGCGGGCGCATCGGGGTCCAGCCTGAGACGGGAAAGGACAGTCTCGACCCTCTGCTGCATCTGCCAGCCGCCCGCACCCTCGATCCGGTGCTGTATCCTCTCCAATTCGGCAATAAGACCTGCATCTCCGCCATGAGCAAGGCGGCTGCTTACCGTGTGGTACCGGGAAAGCAGGTCCACCATGCCGCCGAGCCCTGCTGCAACAACCTCGAAGACTGTTCCGGACAGGTCCTGCGGAACTTCCTGCGCAAGAGCCGCCACCCGCACTCCCTGGCTGCGGACGACCTCACCGGAATCAGGGGCGATCTCGCCGCTGATGATCTTCATAAGGGTTGATTTGCCTTCCCCGTTTCTGCCGATCAGACAGACCCGCTCTCCGCGCTCGACCTGCAGGGTCACCCCGTCGATCAGCTCCGGGCCGCCAAAGGCGATCCTCACATCCTGCAAACTTATCACTGCCACCTGTCACCTCGAATTAGTTCTGTCTTCTATTATAACGGAACCGTGAAGCCACCTGTACCGCACAGCATCAGAACAGTCATATTGATCTGCGCTGAAGAGGGCAAACATTAAAATAATAAATAGCGGGGCAGTTTGCTGGAAAGAGTTTCCCTGCGATACCCTGAAGAACAGTGATGAGTGATGAGGAGTGGGTAAAGCATAAAGCCAGGAGCATCCTTGGACGTACTCATCCGAAAAAAAGAGCTATCCCCTTCTTTTGCTTTCCGTATTAAATATGTTTATGGAAATATTAAACATGCGTTGTGGTAAAATAGAGTATTTACGTTTGGCATAGAGAGCAAATTCGACATAAAAGCGTGGATACGCAATCGCTTAAGCGATAAAATATCAAAAGAATAAGGAGTGATCAATGTCAGGTGGACCAGCAACAGAGAACAAGGGGACCCATCTCGAGCGCGCGGCAGCGCTGAAAGAAACGCGGCCCTATTCGCCGTGCCGTGCGGCATGCCCGGTCAATACGGACGTGCAGGCTTATGTGGGATTCATTGCCCAGGGCCGCTACGCTGAGGCCTTTGAGGTCATCCGTTCGGTAAATCCGATTGCATCAGCCTGTTCCGTAATCTGCCATCATCCCTGCGAGCAGGCCTGCAGGCGCTGTTCCGTGGACGAGCCCCTTTCGGTACGGCACCTTAAGCGGTTTGCCCTTGAGCAGGCCGCGGACTACCGCCGGAGCAAGCGCAGGCTCATTGAAAAAACAAAGAACAAGAGCATCGGGATCATCGGTTCCGGGCCTTCGGGGCTGACAGCGGCAAACGATCTCGCGGACATGGGCTACAAAGTCACCATCTATGAGCGCCACCCTGTGCTCGGCGGTATGCTCGCCACTGCCATCCCGTCCTACCGCCTGCCGCGGGAGGCCCTCAAGGAGGATATCGACGACGTCATTTCCAAGGGCATCGAGGTTAAGACAAATTGCGAGATCGGGAAAGACGTCGCCTTGAAGGACGTTATGGCAAAGCATGACGCAGTGCTGCTGGCGCTGGGTCTTTCGCTGAGCCGTTCGCTGAACATACCCGGGGTTGAGGGGCAGGGCGTTTTGCTCGCAATTCCGTTCCTTGCCGATGTTGCCTTCAACAAGAAGCCCGATCTCGGGAACAGGGTATTGGTCGTTGGCGGCGGCAATGTTGCAATGGACGTTGCCCGCGCAGCCAGGCGGCTCGGCATCAAGGATGTCGAGATGGTCTGCCTCGAAAGCGCTGAAGAAATGCCTGCATGGAAGTGGGAAGTGGACGAGGCTGTTGACGAGGGCATCAAAATCCATCACCGCTGGGGACCTAAAGCAGTAAAGCGCGAAGGAGACAAGGTAAAAGGCCTCGAAGTAACGAAGGTCCTGTCCGTATTCGATGCTGAAAGGCGGTTCAGCCCGACTTTTGACAATAACCAGACAACGCTCATTGAAGCCGACACCATCATTATCACCATAGGCCAGATGGCGAACGTGAAATTTCTCAAGGACAGCCCTGTGCAGGTCGACGAACGCGGCCGGGTGACCTGGGACCCCAAGACACAAATGAGCAGCGCCAGGGGCGTCTTCTGTTCAGGCGAAGTGGTGACCGGCCCGGGATCTGCCATAGCTGCTGCTGCAAGCGGACACCGCTCAGCTATCGCAATCCATCTTTACCTCCAGGGAGAAGCGATCGAAGGGGCGCTTCCTACATACCAGAAAGAGAAACTTCCGGAACTCCCCGCAGATGTAGTCGAAAAGATCAACCGGGAGCCGAGGAAGAAAATTAAGCACCTGCCGGCTGAAACCCGCTGCAGCTCATTCGTGCCCTTTGAATTCGGCTACGATGAGCTGGAAGCGCTGGAAGAGGCGGGACGGTGCCGCGGCTGCGCCGGAGGCGCTGTGGTGGATACCAAGAAATGCATGGCCTGCCTCACCTGCCGGAGGGTCTGCCCCTACGGCGCCCCGGTCGTGCAGGCCTATTCGGAGATCAATCCCGAGCGGTGCCAGGCCTGCGGCCTCTGCGCGCCGGAATGCCCGGCGCAGGCGATCAGCATGGTGAGTTACGATGTCAGGGGGCCGCGCGATACCATGCCTGAAATCGTGGGCGCCGTTGATCCGAAGCGGCAGGAGCCGGTAATCGTAGCCTTCCTCTGCACACACCATGTGGGAGTGAAAGGCTTTGAGCTGCCGGAGAATGTGCGCAAGGTTCCTGTGCACTGCACGAGCCGTATCGACGTGAACGACCTTCTGAAGGCCTTTGAATGCGGGGCGGACGGTGTTGCAGTGGTGCGCTGCGGCAATGGTTCCTGCAAGTACAAAGGGGTCGAAGGCCGGGTCACTGCCCGCACTGAACACGCGAAAAAGCTCATCGCCATGCTCGGGATGGAAGCCGGCCGCATCGGGCTACTGACAGCAGATGCAGGCAACGGGAAATCCTATGCAGCGGCGTGCGCCGAATTTTCAGGCAGGGTCAAAGAGATGGGATTAAAGGATGCCAAGTAATAAACGCCTCAAGAAAATTATAAAAAGGAGTAACGGACTATGATCGTCGGATCACAGAAATCAATTGATGAAATCTGGAACATGGTTAAGGACTTCAAAAAGGTCCTGGTCTTCGGCTGCAACACCTGCGTGGCAATCAGCCATGCCGGCGGCGGCAAGGAGGCCGAGACCATTGCCACCCTTCTCCGGATGCGGGCATCCCAGGAGGGCAAGAGCATGGAAGTGGACCACACCGATGTTATGCGGCATTGCGAGCCGGAGTACTTTGAACCGGTCATGGATGAGCTGAAGAAGTACGATCTCATTCTCTCTACCGCCTGCGGCGTGGGAGTAAATTTCCTGTCCCAGCGGATCGGGAAAATCCCCGTTTACCCCGGCGTCAACACCTCGTTTTACGGCGCTGTTGAGGCCCCCGGCCAATTCGTGGAACTCTGCGCGGGCTGCGGCAACTGCATCCTGCACCTGACAGGCGGCATCTGCCCTGTCGCCCGCTGCTCGAAGACGCTTATGAACGGGCCCTGCGGCGGCACAAACAAGGGCAAGTGCGAGATCGGCCCCGAAGTAGACTGCGCATGGTACCTCATCGTCGAGAGGATGAAGGAACTCGGGACCCTGGATAAGCTCGCGGAGATCCAGCCGGTGAGGAACTGGTCGACATCCCGGGATGGAGGCCCCCGCCGGGTGTCGCTTGAGCATATCCGGGCTTATGAGGAAGGGGAAGCCCGGAAGTCTGAGACAGCAGGAGGTAACAAGTAAATGAAAAGCGGAAGCAATCTCGAAAAAGTCATCCTGAGCGGCAATCCCGCGGTAACCGCGGAACTCGGACCTCCGATGAGCGCCGACCCGCACGAAGTCATAAAGAAGGCCAACATCCTGAAGGGATTCTGCGATGCCGCAAACATTACCGACTGCCAGACAGCGGTAGTGCGTATATCCAGCATTGCTGCTGCCGCCCTGGCATACAGGGAAGGGCTCGAACCGGTCATGCAGATGACCTGCCGCGACCGCAACCGTATCGCCATCCAGGCAGACCTCCTCGGCGCTGCAGCGCTGGGCCTGAAGAACTGCCTTTGCCTCGCAGGCGACCACCAGAAGTTCAGCGCAGCAGGAAGGCTCAAGGGCCATCCCGGTGCAAAGAATGTATATGATGTGGACACCTGCCAGCTCGTGGGCATCCTAAAAAAGATGCGCGACGAAGGCCTTCAGGAAGGCGGCGACCCGCTGGAAGCAGCGCCGAAGTTCTTTGTCGGCGCATCCTGGACCCCCATGGGAGACCCCATTGATTTCAGGCCCGTCAACCTCCTCAAAAAAGTGAATGCCGGGGCAGACTTCATACAGACCCAGGGCATTTACGACATAGAGCTCTTCCGCTCACAGATGGAGAAGATCCGGAACATGGGACTCCACGAACGCACAGCGATCCTGGGCGGCATCATCGTGCCGAAGAGCGCCATGATGCTCAAGTACATGGACTCCTCGGTTGCCGGCGTATCTGTCCCGAAGGCGCTCATCGACCGGATGAACAAGGCAAAGGCAGCGGCAGGAGACGACAAGAAAAAGATGAGGGAACTGCAGGAAGCCGAGGGGCTCAAGCTCACGGTCGAGCTCATCCACCAGATCCTGGAGACCCCGGGCGTCAAAGGCGTCCACATCCAGGCCATCGAGTGGGAGACAGCGATCGAGGGCATTGTAAAAGCGGCAGGACTCTACCCGAGGCCGACATTTACAGAGTAGTGGTCGGTCACCTGAGGGGACTGTCCCAATTCAACAAGATCAGCGTCCACCGGCAATAGCCGGTGGAAAGGGGACGAGTTGTCATTCAAAAGCAGCCTGTCCCCTTTCCCTGCCTCCACACGAGGTCTCACGGATAGTCTCCAATTCCCCTCTTCTGCTATGATTAAGGACAATGCACATATTCGGGGTACCGGTATCCCGGCGAAAATTGTCGATTGCCGCAGCTGTTTTTATAGTAATCCTGGTTCTGTTCGGGCTGGCCGTTGCGCCCGACTCGGATTCGGGCCATGATTACGCCGTCCTCATTTCTTTCAGGGACGGGCGGGATATGGCCGAGTTCTACCGGGAGAGGCGGTTTTTTGTCCCCCCTTCCGGTATTCCCGAACAGGTGAAGAACGCCTTTATCGCTGTCGAGGACAAAAGGTTTTATTCCCACCACGGTATCGATCTTAAGGGAATCATGCGGGCCCTGCACAGGGACGTTTCTTCCCGGGCCATTGTACAAGGGGGGAGCACGATAACCCAGCAGCTCGCGAAGCTGATCCTGAAAAATTCCGAGAGGAGCATAACGAGAAAGATCATGGAGCTGTTTGTCACGGCACGGCTGGAGGGGAAATACACAAAGGACGAAATCCTGGACATGTATCTCAACCTCGCCTATTTCGGGGAGAGGGTATACGGGATCGAGGCCGCAGCCAGGACGTACTTCAATAAATCGACACCGGACCTTTCCGTCGCGGAGGCGGCACTCCTGGCCGCTTTGCAAAAAGCCCCCAACACGTATTCGCCGCTGAAAAACCCTTCACGCGCTGAGATGCGCAGGAAGCTCGTTTTGAGCGAGATGCTTGACGATGGCTTCATAACAAGGAAGGAATATCTGAAGGCCCTGGCCGAGCCGCTTCCGAAGAAGGTCTTTTTCGAGCGCAGGAGCGAGGCGCCGTACTTTGTTGAATTCTTGAAACAGCAGCTTGCCGCGAAATACGGAGACGGTCTCAATACCCGCGGTTTCCATGTGCGCTCTACGTTAGACGCCAGGATGCAGAATCTCGCGGAGGAGGTGGTGCGAAACGGGGTAAGGACAGTGGAGCAGCGCTGCGGGAAGGGGGTTCAGGCGGCGCTCGTTGCCATAGACCTGGAGAGCGGGGCCATCAGGGCAATGGTGGGAGGGACCGATTTCAGCAGGTCGCAGTTCAACCGCGCTACCATGGCCCGGCGCCAGCCGGGCTCTGCCTTCAAGCCCTTTGTTTATATGGCGGCCATGGAACAGGGGAAGTCGTACGATGACCTCATCCTGGACGCCCCCATCAGCATCCCGGATCCGGACACCGGCGGTATGTGGTCGCCAAAAAATTCCGAGTGGACCTATTATGGCAAGGTATCCCTCAAGAAGGCTTTGGCCCTCTCTCTGAATACTGCCACTGTCCGGCTTTCACAGGAAGTGGGAATAGAGAAGATACGCGAGGCCGCTGCAAGGTGCGGCATCAGGTCACCGCTTAAGTCCCGTCCGTCGCTTGCCCTCGGCGCCTCTGAGGTGACCCTCCTTGAACTGGCCGCAGCTTACATACCTTTTGCTGACGGGAAGAGGGTGGAGCCCTCGGCGTATGCGGAAATTACGGACAAGACCGGCTCAGTAGTGGAGAAGGCATCTCCGGTCGTGCATGAAGCGCTCTCCCGCGATACTGTAGAAAAGATGAGGGTGCTCCTGCGTGGGGTGGTGGAGTCGGGCATTGCAGGCCTTGCGCGGAGGGCCGGCAGACCGGTTTACGGAAAGACCGGCACCACCGACGGCAACTCAGATACCTGGTTTATCGGTTTCGACGACAAGCTGGTGGTGGGCGTATGGGTGGGCAGGGACGACCACAAATCCATGGGCAATGAGGAAACCGGTTCCGAGACGGCGCTACCCATATGGACGGAGTTTATGCAGAGGGTGAAGCCCCGGTAGCTTTCGCCATCGCCGTCAATCTTATGCGTAAAGGTTGGTCAACAGGGGAGGTTTTGCCCTCCTCCCCTGAAATCAGATTTTCTTTACTTCGTTTCCGGCGGCGGAGCTGTCAACTGTAAGAAACCCGGCGTCAGTTCCTGCAATACAATACACGCGCCGCTCCCTTTACCTGTTTTGCGCTTTTTTGACTTTTACGTTGAAACGGCACCCCTTCTCTTTCGCCCATTCGTTCAGGACACTCTCCAGGATGGGAATGGAAAAGCTGCAGTTGCCGACAACTATCAGCCAGGGCAGCGGCGCAATCCCTGAGCCCTCCACCACCTTCCTGGTGACAATCGTCCATGTCCAGGACAGGCCGCACTGCCGGTTTATATCGTCATTATACAGGTCCACTGACCAGGCCTTTTTAGCCCCCTGGCGCACGATATCTTTGTAGTAGACATCGAGTGTCTTGCCCTCCAGTCCGGCAAAGGCGTTGAGGAATTCCTTGTGCGCCGGCTCCCGGGAACCTTCTGCCGCGGCGCTGCCGGGCTTGTTCGCGACCTGATACCACTGAGCGATTTTGTCTTTCAGCTCCATCCTGCCTCCCTACATCCATGCGGAGATTTCTGTTATAACTTCATCTGATTATATCAAATTCAATGAAGGCGGTGTGAGGGAGAGGCAGGTCGCTTATTACAGGCTTGGGGGGAAATTAAGAGGGCCCGGGATTCCGCTGAATCCCAGGCCCATTGGTTAAGTTTGCCGCAACAGAGGGGCCCTGCCCTCTCTTTTAAAAATACGGCACGCCTCCGGGAAAAGTCAACAAAGGCCGGTCGCGACGGACAACCGGAGTGAAAGACCGGCGCACCAATGAAAAAGGGGCAGAGGATTTTTTCCTCTGCCCCCGGGATTGCGCCGCCCGGTCAGTTCAGCTTCTCGCTATGCGGGTCTGAACGGATGCTTGCCACATCCTCCCGCGCCTGGACAACGGCATCTGAATACGACAGGCCTCGTTTGATATGCTCGGCCAAGAGATCGAACTCCAGTTCTTCGCTTGAGACATCATCATTGATGATATCAATGTTCACCTCAATGTCCCTGATCTCGGCGGCAGTAAGTTCACGGCCCTGCTGTAGGGTAACGGTCTGCACGCACAATGCTACGGCTTCAAGGTATAACTCCCGGCTCTCAGGGTCCTGGAGCTGTTCAAGTCGCCTGTATTTATTGTATTTATCAATGGAACAATCAGCTATTCTCTTCATATTTTCCTCCACTTCTTTATTATACCACTGAATGCCTTTTTTCTGGTCATACAGTTCCCCAGGTAAAAACCTTTCATTCTCCCTGTGTTAAAATATTCCTTGATGCCCCTGGACAGAAACAATAGCGAGTCTTCCTTATTCGACACCCTGAAAAATGTCTTCGGCTTCCGGACCTTCCGCCCGAACCAGGAACCCATTATCAGGAACATCCTCGAAGGCAGGGATGTCTTTGCCGTAATGCCTACCGGGGGTGGGAAATCCTTATGCTACCAGTTGCCTGCAACGTTGATGCAGGGCACGGCGGTTGTCATCAGCCCGCTCATCTCTTTGATGAAAGACCAGGTGGATGCGGCAATTGAAAACGGGATAGAGGCGGCGTTCATGAACAGCTCACTGAATGCCGACGAGGTCTCCGATGTATACCGCCTTCTTAAATACAACAAGGTAAAGCTGCTCTACATCGCTCCCGAACGATTCATGATGCCCCATTTCCTCGAAAGGCTGAAGACCACCGACATCTCTCTTTTCGCCATAGACGAGGCCCACTGCATATCGGAATGGGGGCATGATTTCCGTCCCGACTATCTCGGGCTTTCCCGGATCAAGCAGATATTCCCCGATGTGCCGGTTGCGGCCTTTACCGCAACAGCTACCCAAAAGGTCCAGGAGGATATCATTCACAAGCTCGGGCTCAGGCGGCCCCACATCGTGCGCGCCTCCTTCAACCGCCCGAACCTCTTTTACGAGGTAAAACCGAAAGCAAATGTTGAATCGCAAATACTCGAGTTTCTCAAAGACCATCAGGGCGAATCCGGGATCATCTACCGGACGACGCGCGATTCGGTAACGGATACTGCTGATTTCCTGAAGACAAAGGGGATCGCCGCCTTGCCTTACCATGCGGGCCTTTCCGCCGGGGAACGGAACAGGAACCAGGAGGCTTTTAACAAGGATGAGATACAGGTGATCGTGGCGACGATAGCCTTCGGCATGGGCATCGATAAGTCGAATGTGCGCTTTGTTATCCACGCAGACCTCCCGAAAAATATCGAAGGCTATTACCAGGAAACAGGACGGGCCGGCAGAGACGGCAGCGCAGCCGCCTGCCTCCTCTTTTTCGGAAGGGGAGATATACCCAAGATCCGTTATTTCATCAATGCCATCACGGATGAAAAGGAGCGTTCCATAGCCGTTGAAAAACTGAACCAGGTCGTGGGCCTTGCAGCGCACAATGTCTGCAGGAGAAAACAGCTCCTCGGATTTTTCGGCGAGGACTATCCCCATGACAATTGCGGCGCCTGCGACATCTGCTCGGGATCGGTGGAACAGGTCGACATCACCACCGATGCCCAGATAGTCATGTCGGCCGTATCACGAACAGGCCGGCGCTTCGGCATCGGGCACATTGTCGATATTGTGACCGGGGCGGACACGAAGCGCATCAGAGAACTCAGGCATAATGAGATAAAGACCTACGGCGTCGGCAAAGGCAGGGACAAGAAATATTGGCGCTCCCTGATCGACGAACTCATAGCGCAGGGAGCCCTTGCGCAGGAAGGCGACCCCTACCCCGTGCTGGGCATTACGCAAAAAGGTTCCGATATCCTCTTCGGCAGGGAAGGGATCACAGCCCTCAGGAAAGAGGAGGCCCCGGCCAAACAGAAAAGAAGCAGCGAAGGCGAAGAATATGACGAAGCGCTTTTCACACGGCTTCGCAGCATCAGGAAAGAGATGGCAGAGGCCCAGCATGTCCCTCCCTATATCATCTTTTCAGACAGGACCTTGCAGGAGATGTGCAGGCGTTTTCCCGCAACACCGGCGGACATGCGAAAGATCAGCGGGGTCGGAGATACCAAGCTTGAACGCTACGGCAGCGATTTTGTACGGGAAATCGCGCACTATCTTGATGAAAATCCCGGCAGGGAACTTCCGGAGAAGAATGCTGGAAGTCCGGACAGCGCAAGCCTCCCTCACAAAAGAAAAAAGGGAGACTCAGCTGAAGAGACCTATGATTTTTTCAAAGGCGGCATGTCGCTTGAAGACATCGCAAAGCTGCGCGGCCTCTCCCCCTCCACAATAGCATC
>JAJZPZ010000090.1 GCA_021847795.1 Nitrospirota bacterium | reverse complement strand
TGAGAATTCATTAAATGCGGCAATTTCAACTGTACATGAACCCGAAAGCTGTTCCTCCATATTTTTTAATACTACTTCCGGTAGTTTACCACGATAGGGGGCTATCACGCTTTCTCTGTATTCAGCTGCTGCTTCCTCTGGATCAAAGTTTGCAACCACCAAATTAGGAGCATCTTTTATGGCAACACCTTTATTATTTAGCTCTGTATTAAAAACGTCCTGAAGGTTGGAAGCCGGGTCAGTACTGATAAGCATGACTTTCTTGCCTGCATCAGCTAATACTACTGCTGTAGCACATGCCGCTGATGTTTTACCAACACCGCCTTTGCCTGTAAAAAACAAATATTTGGTTAGATTTATCTCTTTTATATCAAAATTTTTAAATAACATGAAATCCCTCTTTTCTATATTAGCAGCATCCATCTCTACAACAACATCCTTTGGATGTCGTTTTTACAGCAGCTTTTAGATAACTTGCCGGCACATCTAATAGATTACTGAACTCTTCATCAGTCGGATATGTCTTTGTTTTTACAACAACACCATCAACCATTGTAACTGGAAGCACTTCTACCCCTTCATTATTCAATATTCTATTTATTTCTTTGTTATCAACAAATATTTGCGGATTACTTGACAAGTTATACCTTTCAACTAAAATACCATTATTCTTTAAGTTGTTTATTACTGTAGAAACTCTTAACAACTCTTTATCTACTGATGGACCACAAACTCCTGTTGAGCAGCACATAGCTGGTTCAAAAATTATCATTTTTTTCATAATCACACACTCCTTTTATTATTTACATTCACATTTTGATTTATCTTTACAGATACAGTCTTCGGTATCTGTTATAAGATTCATAAGAAATAGTATAAGCCTATTACAGTTATTATTATTAAGGTAATAATAACTCCATAATCCTTCCTTTCTGCATTCAACAATACTGCAGTCCATCAAAACCTTCATATGATGTGAAAGTGTTGGCTGTGTAAAGTCAAAGTGCTCCAATATATCACAGGCACACTTTTCGCCGCAGGATAGAATGTCAATAATTCTAAGCCTGCTCGGATCTGAAAGTGCTTTAATAATCCTTGCATTATCATCATATTTCTGCTTCATTCAATCACTCCTCATATAGATGTTAATCTATATATGTTAATGCCATTACAGCACTGCTACATGATATCTACTGACAATTTCCTAAACCACAGAAGTTTACTTATCGATATATCAATTTTCTCTGAATTGATACGCTTATCAATAAATACAGCAATATCTCCCATAACATTTTTCTCGTAACTGGATAAATCCTGAGGTAAGCCTATGTGAATCTGTGGCATCGGTGCAGTGCCGCCACAGCATCCGGTCATAGTTCCTAATAACACCATTACAGAACATCCATTTCCTTTAATATATTGCTCTGCTTCATGAGTTACCTCAACTCTCATCTTTTTCATCCTCTCAGATAATATTGCTACCCACTGCCTATATAGGTGTGTATCTATATATAATATATACCGCTATCTATATATCGTCAATATACTTTGCACAAATTAACACAAAATTAACCTCTATATTTATTGTTATCTATATAAAACATTCTATGCACCACTTCATTAAATGTTCTTATATTCATATTGATACTGTTCCTTAATTTAATTCCTTTAAAATCTTTATGTTAAAATATGTATTAATAAAAAACCGGTCAGGGTGACAGACTGCTACCATGACCGGAATATACTTTGAAAAATATTAAACTGATGAGGCTGGATTGCTCCGACCCCAGCATTTAAAGTTGTTACCTTACTGTCCAAGTCCTGCTCTTTTTAATGCTTCAAAATCGATTCCCCTGTTGTTGCAGCAATCTACTAATTTCCCATTGACAGCAACAACAGGAACTCAATTAATGCCGTACTGCTTAGCCTTTGTTTCGCATTCGTTGGTATCACACTTCTTGTTTAAGTCATAGACCTTAACTTCACAGTTAGGGCAAGCAAGGGCTTTAATCTCCTTTACTGCGTTTTCACATACATAACACCCTGCAGTAAATACTTCAATAAGTCTCTTCGCCATTTTAATCACTTCCCTCCTTAAATTCTTCTAAAATTGAGCATTTATCAAGTGGGCTTTGACCTGGGCACTTCTTAGATAAGTCATATAAAATAGACTTGATTTTCTCCAGGTCAGATATTTTTTGTTCGATTTCTTCAAGCTTTTTGGAAGCAAATTGCTGTATATCGTGGCAATCATAATCTTTACCATCAGATACAGAAAGCAGCTTATTAACTTCCAACAGGGTAAAACCTAACTCTTGAGCCCGTTTAATAAATTTAATACGCTGTACTACTTCAACTGGAAACTGTCTATATCCTGATTCAGTTCTTGGTGGCTTTGAAATCAGCCCCAGCCTTTCGTAATATCTAACAGTTTCAATATTTACATTAGCCTCTTTTGCAACCTTGCCAATTGTTAGTCCTTTCATATGGCTCACCTTCCAATATTATTATAAAGTCTGTACTAAGGTACAGAGTCAAGAGTTTTTTAAAAATTATTTTTATCATTTTTGTTCTTTCCATTCACAGTAGCTGTTTTCGGATTCTACGATGGCTATTCTTTACAGTACTTTGTGACTACTTTAGCTTCCATGCAATTATACAATGGCTAGATCAAATTTACCGTTCTTATTAGCCTGATACAAAGATACATATAGAAGATTGCAGCTTTATTGGAAAGTTCCAATCTAAAATGAGTGATTACATAGAAAGCTAATACTTTGTCTCTTTTCTGATGTTAGGTTATTTCCTTAGAGTGGGTAGTTCACTACATAGCTCATCATGAACCGTAGCATAGTTCACCAAATGGATAGACTGCCCCCTTGGTGTAAAGTTAGGTTTTTAGAATTGATCCTATCCTTTATTTTAAAAAAAACATGCAGCTGCTTTTTCCGCCGTTTTCGCGCCATCGCTGCTCACGGCGCAGTCGGCCACTTTTCTCCAGGTCTTCAATTGCCCGCTTGACTGTACTGCGGGACAGCTTCAGCTCTCTGGCGATGGTACCTATTGCCGGATAGCATTTGCCTTCCTTATCGGCACGGTCATACAGGTACATATATACTGCTCTTGCACGATGCGGCAGTTCCGAGGCATAAAGAGATGTAAAGTAACCCACAGCTTCACCTCCTACTCAACCCGAACAGGCGCTTTTGTTCTAGTTTTAATTTCCGTTTGCTGGGCCGGCGTATGCAGCAGACCGCCTGACGCCGCTGCCCCTATTCCAGGTTCCTCCGGTACTTCCTCACATGCAGCGTGTCTTCGAATGATTTCATCCTCCAGCTCGTGCCGGTCCGCATATTCCACTCTGCGTGCAGATTTTTCCGCAATCTCATAGGGCTTGCCGAAGGTGATGCCCCATTCAAGGAACAGCTTCAGTCGGGTACGCATGGGATAAGCACCTGTCTTGGTGACAATAAAATGACCCTTGGGCATGGACTTGAGCTCATCGGGAGTCATGAGAGGGCGTTCGATCATCTGCAGGCTCTGACTGGGATCGTTTTTACCACGGCTGACAGAACCGCTCATGACAGTCTTGCACCCCATGGCCTTCGATAATATCTGTGCAGACTCGCTGTTGGGAGCAAAGCCCCCGAATACCGTATCCTGGCAGTTATCGATGATGATGGCGGCCCCCTCCTTGCCATAGTTTTTTTCAAGCTGCGCAAAGCTTTGTATAATAGCCACTATGGACACGCGGCGGGAACGGGATGCACTGAACATCATCTCTGCAGATTCTATCTTGGGGATGGTGCCGATCTCATCTAAAAACATCATAATCCTGTTGGGGAGCTTGCCGCCATGCTCGTCGGCTACAGACAGGATTTCCCGATAGAGCTGCTGGACAATCAGGCTGATGATGAAATACTTGGTGTTGTCTTCTTCCGGCATTACCAGGAATATTGCACTTTTGTTTGTACAGAACTTCTCCGCATCTATAGCCGTATCAAAGCATAGAATCTGCTCCAGCTCTGAATCTAAAAAAGCGTTGAGTCGGGACAGTGCCGTAGAGAGGACGCTCTGCATGGCCTGCTCCGCAGTGTTGAGCGCCGCTCCTGCAAACCATTTTGTTTTGTGCTCATCCGGCAGATGAGCAAGAAGCAGTTGGAACAGTGTCCGTCCCTTGACGCCGCTTGGTGCCAGCAGATCCTGTATAAGTTTGAACACCGAAACGATGTGCCGCTTCTTCGGCTCACAGTATTCCGCAATAAGCAGGATAACAGAAGTTAAAAGCCCCTCTGCTGCGTCATAGAAAAAGGCATTCTGTCCTGCCATAGCGGTATCAAAGCCTCCGGAGTTAATAATGGTCTTAGCAGTGATCTTGGCATACTTCTCCGCTCTTGCCTTGTAGGAAAGGTTCTGCGGATCGGTGAGATAGGCGTCCATATAGCGATTAACCAGATGCAACAGGTTGTTGCCGTCTGAGCGGGTAGGATTTCTAAGGTCAATAACAGCAACATTGTAGCCGTAGTAGTCTTTTGCGATAGTCGCATAGTTTCGGTAGAGATCACCCTTGGTATCGGTTGTAATAAAGCTCATTCCGGACGCACAGGCGTATTCCAGGTTTGGATACAGAAAGTTTGCGGTCTTGCCGACACCTGCAGCGCCGATCATCAGGCAGTGTATGTCATCATCGTCCACAAGGGCATAGCCGTGGAGAGCAGCCCGATCAAAAAGAGACGCCTTCCGCCAGCCCACAATCAGCCCCTGCGCTGTGGGGAGATTCTCCCCTTTGCGCCATTTCTCCGGCTCATAGGGAATTTCCGTATAAGTCCTTTTTATTTCATTTTTCGTCACCCAGCGGGCAGTGCCGTGCTGGCCGTCACCCACGGTTTTGGATTTGATGCCGTTTAAGGTATAGTAATGCGCTAGGAGCGATAAAAAACCGATGACGCTGAACATTGTCAGCGCCGCCGCAATTAAGGTGATGATTTGAGATGTTTGCAAGTGAATTCCCCCTTTACATGGTCATGATAAAATTTGCGGTTTGTCCCTGTACCGGAAGCAGTGACGGTACTTCCAGTTCGACAAAGAGCTGGGCTTTAACACAGTCCAGCGCGAGCCGCATATATGAACGGACGAGGTTATGTTTATCCTCCCAGCTTCGGATTCCGGCTGAATGGACCTGACGGCTGATGTCTTCCAGATCCAGCCGTATATCCTCCGCCTTAGACCGCAGCCAGCCGCGATCCTGATGGGGACGGTAGCTGTTTTGAAGTTCTTCTAAGAGACGCTCCATGGACACTGGGTGCTCCATCTGTCTATACTGATGTTGGGCCGAAAGCAGGGCAGCCGCCGCAATACATTGCAGATGTGAGATCACAGACTCTGCATTTGCTGCCGCCAGCTTACCCGATTCAATCAGCGGCTTTAGCCTTGAGTGGTACTCCTGCGCCACTCCATCCGGATTTTTTACAGCTCGCAGAGCTTCACAGACGACGAGAAGCTCCCTGCACACCTGCGGCAGAAGCACAAGCCTCGAATGCTCACTTGCCGGGATGGGTTTGATACCGTGTTTTGCTTTCAAGTCCTCATTCCAATCCTTGTATTGAGATAGCATAACGGAAATGTCCATATAGTCCTGCTCCGCCAGAATATCCTTCAGCCGTCCATTAGCTTCAATACCGGCTTCATCATGATCCAGGCACAGCATAATATTTTTTAAATGAGGATTCTGCTTTAGCTGCTGGAGCATGGCGTGTTCCGAAACCCCGTCCAGCGTGACGTAGCTGTGGTCTTTCCAACCCTCCATGTGAAGCGTAATAAAGGAGAGCATATCGACAGGTGCCTCAAACACATAAAGGACGCCGCTCTTACCGATCCAGTGGAAGCTGTATTTCGGGTCACTGCCTTCCACATTTCCTTTATAGGGATCGCCCTTGGTATAGGTACCTCGCTTGTGGGCGTGCCGGGGAACGCCGTTCTCATCCAATCCGACAAACACTGCATTGTGGTATTTCTTGTCCTCATATATCAACTTTTCATGTGCGAAGTGCGATAGTACCTCTCGGTCTATAAACCGCTGCTTAATGAGATATGCGAACACCCGATGCATGTCGGAGTTGGCTTCCGGCAGAGTGAAATCTTTTTTAGGCGGCGGTGCACTCTTGGCGGTCTGGTTCCACTCCACACCGGACTCGCCGCCAAGGAGCAGCGTCACTGCTTCGGGAAAACTCAAATCAAAAAACTGCTGGACAAAGTCGATGGCACGGCCGCCTTCCTTACGGCTGTGCCTAAACCATTGGCTGCCGCGCACGGTCACGCTGTCGTGCCGTTTCCAGCGCCATTCTCGTCCGGAGCGTATCAGCTGCTCCCCCTGCCGCTGCAGGAAATCTACAAGGTCTACTGAATTGGCTCGCTGTTTTTGCTCTTCGGTAAAATGGATATATGCCATAAAAGATACCCTCCCTTATCAGCGCTTGAGCTTGCCGCAGCGGCGAAAAAAAGCCACCCGCTGATGAATGAAACGGATGGCCTGAATGATACCTGATTGAGTTTTACGGGAAGTGATTCTTTTTTCTGCTGCTGTTTTGGAAATTGCTTTTGCATGGGAGCCCTCCTTTGCTTTAATAAGATTGTTTGAGTCCGTAGTCATCCGGTGCGTGCCCCTGAGCCACCTTTTTCTGACGGAGCTTACGGCGCAGTTTACTGTCCACCTGCATGCCGGGGCTGCTGGGAAGCTTACTTTGTTCTTCTTTGAAGATCCTACTTAGGTGATGCAAAAGTCTTGTGGCTGCGAGGAAAGGAGACGGATCACGGAAGGAGTCCAAATGGCCAAGGATAAACTGGGCATAGATATTCCCCTGTTCTGCAGACAGGGTGAGCCAGCGTACTGCGGCCTCCCGGTCCCTTGGAACCTCATGCCCCATAAGGTAGAGCTTGCCGAGTACATACTGAGCATATTGATTTTCCTGCTCGGCAGACAGAGTCAGCCACTTGATTGCGACATTGATATCTTTGGGAACATCCTCTCCCAGGAGATAGAGCTTTCCAAGCTGATACTGGGCGAATGAATTGTTTTGCTCTGCGGATTTTGTGAACAACTCTACCGCTTTGGGAATGTTTTTCGGAATATCTTCACCGGTCATACACAGCTTTGCCAGCGTATACTGTGCAAATTGATTTCCAAGGTCTGCGGAAGCCATCAGCCACTTGACAGCGGCATCCACATCCTTGGGAATACCCTCGCCGGCAAGATATAGCCTCGCAAGGGCAAACGCAGCGTACTGGTTATCCTGTTCAGCCGACAACGTGAACAGCTCCTCGGCTTTTTCAAAATTCTTTTCTACATGACTGCCGTCACGATAGAGCTTTCCCAGGGCATATTGAGCAAGGCTGCTGCCGTTATCCGTGGCCTTTGTCAACCATAGGATGGCCTTCTCCGCGTTTTCATGACCGCTGTCTGTATCCAGATAAATCTTGCCCAGCATGTATTGGGCATGGACATTGCCGAGCCGGGCTGCCTTTTCAAAATAGCTGATGGCTGCCGGTACGTCTCTTTCCGTGCCGGTCCCGGTATAGAGCATCTGTCCCAGGCGGTACTGGAGCTTGTCATCATGGCTCTGCTCCTCCAACCTTTGAAATCCCAGAAAAGCTTCCTTAAAATGCAGCTCTGCTTTTTCCGAATCCTTTGCTGTGCCTATGCCGTCCCGGTACATTTTCGCCAACTCGTAGGAAGCATATGGCACATGCTGTCTGGCAGACCTGCGATATAAATCAAACGCGATTTCAAAATCCTGTTCTACACCTTGACCCCGGTAAAAAAGACCGGCAAGGGAATATTGGGCATATTTATGATTTTGGGAAACCGCCATATCAAACCATCCTGCCGCTTCCCCATAGTCCTGCTCCGTTCCAAGCCCTGCTGCATACATTTTACCGATGCGGTATTCTACATAACGGTTTTCCTTTTCTCCCTCGATTTCAAGAAATGCGGTAAGGGCCTTGCTGTACCAGGAGAAAGAAAGAGCCTTGTCTATCTTCACGCCGAGTCCGTCCGCATACATACGGCCGATGTCATGCATGGCAAGAGCATTTCCAGTTTCGGCTTCCTCCAGGAACAATTGGAGGGCCTGCTCAAAGTCAGGTTCTATATCATCACTGCCGTAAAGAAATGCACGGGCCTCTTTGTAGCGTTCACTCCATGCAATATGGAGATGTGGTTCTCCAGAATCATTCTTAGCGGAATCTGTAGGGGATGAATTTTCCGGAATAGAAGGCGAAATATCCTCACCGTCCTCAATCCGTTCATTTAGTACTAGCGGATATTCTTCCTCTGTAAGTAGGAAATCAGATTCCTCCGCCTCGGATACTGTTTCTTCATTAAATATATCCGCATTTTCTTCACCCTCAAAAGTAAAATGGTGACCGCCGATGTTCATTGCTTCAGCAATCACCATATTTTTTATGCTCTTGAATTCCTTCTGCTGAGAGAGTGGAAGCGGGTCAGGAAGTTCATCCTTATAGGTACGCAGCACTTCATTGCGCAGCTTATACCATTTTGCATAGGCTTCCGCCACCCTTGCGTCCTTTGCCAGCTCATCCACGATCTGATTTACGAGTTCTTTCAGCGGTGCTTTGAGATAACCATACTGTTTTTTGCCGGAGGTATGTTTGAGCCGCTCTGCAAGCTTAGACAGCAGATCTTCCATTACTTTATTCTCACAGACTCCCGATTGCATCTGGACCAGGATATCCTGAAGCGCGTCACGGCTCTGTTGGGTGAGGGCATTCCTTCTCTCGGTCTGCTCGGGATAAATCTGGATCAAATCCTGCTGAAAGATCTCTCTTGCAAGGCTGCTCCGCATTTTTTCAATGGCAGGTTTTGTGACATAGCCCTCGCGATGATTCACAGAATACACTATCATGTGGCAGTGCGGATGATGCCCCTCGTTATGAAAAGCTGCATACCAGCGCAGGTTTTCAGGGGCAATCTTCATTTGCTCGGCAAAAATGTTCCGCTGTTTTCGCAAGAGTGCCATCCACGCAGCGGCATTGTCATATCCCAGCCGCGTGGCATCCTCCCGCCGCAGGGAAATGATTGGTGTCCAAATGTTTCCGGTGTGCTGTGCGATTTCTTCAGCAGCCTGTGACAATACCAGCGGTTTGTCCTCGTCAGAGAATAGACCGTGGGTACCAAGCTTTTCCACGCGGGGGCGGGTGGCAATATAGTTGACATAGACCTCCTGGTGCGATATCTGATCCAGATTGTGATCTATCGCAGCGGTAATGAATTCCGACGCATTTTCCAAGGTTGGCTTGTTCCGGTAGTCTTCGTACTCAAACAAGCGGACGGAATCGGAGAACCGGGAGAGGATATCCTCAATGCGCTCTATCTGCTTTTGTGTTGCAGGTTGATTCTTTCTATTTTGCGGAAGCTTTTCAACCCCTTCCCTTGTCCCCATATATACCAATAGGTTCTCCGCATGTTGTGGGTCGTTTTTGATGTAGCCGCATTTGAAGATAATCCTTGGCATGGCTATTCACCCTTCTGGAATTTTGCCACATCTTCAAAGGTCACAGCTCCCATCGATTTCTTTACGTCGTTCACGCACTTGCCGCGTAAGCGCCGCAGGGTGTTTTCATCCACATCGGCGGTAGAGGCAAGGATGTTCATCATCATGGACATCTCCACCGCCAGCTTGAAGATAAGGCGTGCCATGCGGTTTTCCAAACTGTCTACCATGCCTGTCATTGCCGAGGTAATGGCCGCAGGCAGAAAGCGCACACCTTCCTCTGCCGAAATATACCCGCAGTAAAATTTAATCGCTTTTTCTATGAATTCACTCTGGCTCTGGCAGTTGTCCTTTTTGTACCAATCTGTCACCAGCTTCCGAGTTTCAGGATAAATCCATAAGGGAAATTTCTTTTTGTTCTTGTTTTCTTCTGACATGACACAGCCTCCAATTCCGTGAAAAGTAGCCGCGACCCCTGTCGCAGCCCTCGCAAATTCTTTGAATTACGGTGCTTTCTCGGTATTTTTTTCTTCTATGACCCCGAAGCCGACCCCAAAGGGCAAAAACTGACCCCGATGAAAATCGTTCCCCGACCCGCATTGCGGGGCGGTGTGAGCCGGAGCGGGGAAGCTCTGCAACCCCGCTCCTTTAACCAGCATCATTTTCGACCCCATGGTTCACCCTCAAAATGGCTTTTTATGAGGCTCTGTCCGGAGGATGGTTTTTGTTCCCTCAAAGCTCCGTCACAAATCCTCAACAAAAGGCATTATCCTGCCCACAGGTGTTACGATGCTACCCCTGATGTCAAAACGCGACACAGGGGCACACAGGCGTACACACACGAGTTTGCAGGTTTTGCTATGCCTTACCGCTGTCCGCAGTTGGACTACTTTGTCCTGTAGAAGCTGCCGGATGGGTGCTGCGCTTAGGGGCGTCCGTCACATTTTTATCCCGGCTTTCGATGTACTCCCGGACTGGAGCGGGAACGTGCTTCTCATACAATGCTTGCAGCAAAGTGTCCAGCTCAGCCTGCAGTTCTGTTTCATCCTTCATGTACTGGTGTATGGCACGAAGCTTTTCAGCTTCAAAGCTAATCCGTACAGTTGTTTTATTCATGTAGATTTGCTCCTTTCTATTTGCTAATAACCAATAAAAATATAGCCGGAGGCTTCCTCCACCTGTTTCTGGGTAAAGGTTTCCGGCTTTTGGAATCGGTCACTGTACTGCCGGATTTTATCCTCAGTCAACGACACAAATTCCCCCTCATCATTGCTGCCAACTACAAAAAATGTACCGGCAATGATATCGTTTCCAAGAGAACGGTTACCAGGAAGCCCGATCAGTTTTCCCTCTTCATTGCAAACCAGAACAACATCATCCTCCATATATACCGTTTCAATATATCCTCCAACTGCCTTTTGCAATCCTTCCAAAGTATTTTCAACTTCAGCAAGATAAGGTTCTTTCATCGGTTCCACCATTATCACTTTTATCGTTTTTTCCATATTCGCCTCCTACATACTCATCATCATATTCACGTTTTCCTTGGGCTCTTGTGACTTCTCCTGCTGCACAGGCTGTTGTTTGAGGGAATAGTGTGCCATGTTGGTGTACTTTTCAGCAATCCGGTATATAGGCGGCAGGAAAGTGAGCCAACATGGTTACAATTCCTCCATCGCATGTATAAGACTGCCGGGGAGATCGGATAGCTGAACATCAGTGTCTTTTACCTCCGGCAGCGTGGTTTGCTGTGGCAGTTTTACATTTTGCAGTTCATCCCTGACCGCCTGTCGCACAATCTGTTCCAGTCTTTCAGTCTGATGTGCCGTTAGGATGCTGTTAACTACATATTCGGTGCGCTGCCTGTTGGCCTGCTGTGCAAACAATGCCTCGGCCTCCCGATGTCTTGGATTGTCCATATCGAAGGAGAGATAGTATCGTTTTCGCTCGGACATAGGCTCACCCCATCAGGAGCCTGTAGCCGTCCGCATTAGCAAACCGGTTCAGCACTGCCACCGTATTGAGGCTGTTTTCATGCAGCCTGGGTTCCAGCAGTTCTGCACCGCCGCCCGCAAACACCGTGGGAAGCCGCAGATCCAATCCGCGTTCACGGAGTGCATTGAACAGTTCCTTGCAATAGGCCGCCATAGCCTGCTCCACTACGGCTTGGATCAATTTACTGTCAGCGTGCTGGATCTCCCCGCGAATGGCATCGGTGATGAGCTCGTCCGACAGGAGGATGTCACTGCGCTGGAGTGTATCCTGAATCCGGCTGTATAGGGTGATGGTACCCATGCGAAGACTGGCACAGCTCGACCTGTCCAGCCGGAAATCATGAAGTGTGAGGATGTCCACCGTATACCCGCCGATGTCCACAAGCGTAATACTGCGGTAATCCTTCAGCTTCTGGTAATATCGGCACAGCGCCGCATGGCCTTGCGCAAACACCTTGCACTCCACAATATGGCACCGATAGGCCGTTCCCTCGAATAGAAATGAAACATTGTCCCGCATGAAATACCTCCGGAACGCCTCCTTCTGAGTTCCATAGCTGTCAATAGGCAGCCCCACACCAAGGGTGATTTCCGCATTCACTGTTCCTGCTTTTCTCATCGCCTCCGCGATTGCCGGAAGTGTCAGCAGAAAGGTGTCCGGCTCCCTTGTTTTATCTTGCTGGAAACGCATGCGACGCTCGCCGATAGCGTAATACTTGCCCTCAAAAAAGAGCTGCATCTCCGGCGTGATGAATTCCCTGTCACTTGCCGCATAGCCGGAGGCATAGAGCATCCCCTCCGAGGATTTGGTGTTATAATTTCCGTTGTCTACACCAATCTTAATCATTAAAATCAATACCTCCTTTTCTGGGTTTACATGCTCATGGTCATGCCCTGTGTTTCTTCCTCGACAGGTCCCTCAGCATCGGTCTGAGTCTGCGGAGCGGGAGGCGCTTCGGCTGCTGCCTGCTCACGCTGGCGGCGGCTCTGCCGTGCGGGACGCTCTCGTGCAACCGGAGTCTGTTCGGCCTCCGGTGTTGGTGCTTGTTCCTGTGTTGCTTCCGTCTCCATGCGGCTTTCCACATACTCTCGGACTTGTGCGGGAACGAGGCGCTCATAAGTCTTGTTGAGGTAATCCTTTAGCTCCTGTTCCACGGTCTGTTCCTTTTTGTCCATGAAAAAACGGAGAGCATCCAGCTTCTCCGATGGGAAAGGGATTTTCAATTCAGTTGTGCTCATCGTATCTTCCTCCTTTTATAGTTGTTTCATCTGAATATCCGAAGCTTCCGGTTCCTGTGCAATCCATTTTTCATAGTCCTTTATTGGGCAGTGACCCGCAAGCATGAATGAAAAATCAGAAAGACGCTGGGGATTAACGCCGCTGCACTCCAACTGCACACCATAGACTCCGTTAAAGATTCTTACTACATCAGCGTTTAAAACGTCGGCCCATTCCTTACGGCCTTCTATAGTCAGCGTGTCGGATTTCAGTTCACAGACTGTTGCAAGCTCTATGTCCTCATGGCTGTGGACCAGGTGAATGTCCTGCAAAGAAATGCTTATTAAATCCTTAAGTTTCATACCCAGAGCAGGCTTTTGTTCCTGCTGCACAGCTAAAAAGTCAGCAGCGTTTGGAAGAAATGAAGAGTATCGGGCATAACTGCTACCCTCGCTTTCTATGAGTATCCCATCCCTCCTGTCCTGACCCACAACTAAGAGGCAATGATACACCCCCTGTCCGTCGCAGTACATGAGATCAATATTGTCTTTAATAAAGTCATAATCATTCAGCATGTTTTTAGAAAATACATCATACTCCCCAGAGTTAAGCTCAACTATTTTTTCAATTACACAGTCTCTGGGTTGAAAATCATCGGCCTTTCTTTCGAAGACGGCTTTAGTCTTTAACATTT
>JAJZPZ010000089.1 GCA_021847795.1 Nitrospirota bacterium | reverse complement strand
TTTCTAAGGGGGGATTGCCGCAATTCTCCTCCCCCTCCTTATTCCTTTCTTCTTCCGATTTTAGTGATAAGCTCCAGTCAAAAATTTGACAGTTTGGGCTTTTACCTGGTAACCTAAAGCAATTTGCACATATGGGGCTTAGGGATGTTCCGGGTAGTTAAGAGCTGTCTTACACCATGTTTCTTCTGCGAGAATGTATTGTTGACCCCCCGTGACTTTTTTCTTTACGAACTCTTTTCCCAGATTATGATTTTTGGAGCAATGCATGATAAGAAAATTCCATTTGTCCGATAAAAAAGGTTTCACCCTAATCGAACTTCTCGTTGTCCTTGTCATCCTCGGTCTTCTTGCGGCGCTGGTCGCGCCAAAACTCTTCCCGAAGCTCGGCAAGGGGAAACAGGCGGCGGCAAAGGCGCAGATCGAATTGCTGGGGCAGGCGCTGGACCAGTTCAGGCTTGATACCAGCAGGTACCCGACGAGTCAGGAAGGGTTGAAGGCCCTGTCAACGAACCCGGGCGGGATTGAAAATTGGGACGGCCCCTATCTCAAGAAGGGCGTGCCGAATGACCCGTGGGGAAAGCCGTACCATTATGAAGCGCCCGGTCAGCACGGCGAATATGATCTTTACTCCTACGGCAGGGACGGAAGCCCGGGAGGCGACGGGGAAGACAAGGATGTCGTGAGTTGGGAATAACAGTATCACTGCTTCCGACGTGAGGTTTATTCATGATTAATAAAACAGGTGATTTGCAATTGGAGGACCTTCCGAAGGTCCCCTTTATGGTTGAAGGGATACCTTTCCGTTTTATCCGCGAGAACAAGATCGTCCCCGTGGAATTTAAAAACAATATCCTGAGCGTGGTTATGGAAAATTCCGACAATCATAAGGACGCTGTCGACGCCCTCAGGATTGCCACGGCGGCAGAGGTGAAGGTTTACCGGGCCGAAGGCAGGGTGATTGACGAATATGTGTCGAAATTCTACGGTGCCGAGCCGCAGAACATAAACAGGATCATCGAAGAAATCGGCATCAATGAGGGCCTTGAGTTATTGCGGGATGATGAAGAGGACATAGGGCATCTGAAGGACCTTGCCTCAGAGGCCCCTATCATCAAGCTGGTGAACACCCTTATTGTCCGGGCTGTCGAGAGCAGGGCGAGCGATATCCATATCGAGCCTTTTGAAGATGAATTAAAGGTCAGGTACCGCATAGACGGCATCCTGCACGATATAGAGTCTGTGCCGAAAAAACTGCAGGCAGCGATCGTGTCGAGGATAAAGCTTACTGCGAAGCTGAACATCGCTGAAAGGAGGCTGCCCCAGGACGGGCGCATCCGGCTCAAGGTCTCTGACAAGGAAATCGACCTGAGGGTGTCGACGATCCCGGTGCTGTACGGCGAGAGCGTGGTGATGAGGATCCTTGACAAGGGCGGCATTGTGATAGATCTCGACCTCCTGGGTTTCCCTGCACAGACGCTTGCCGCATTCGGGCAGTTGATAAACAGGCCGAACGGCATTGTCTTTGTCACCGGGCCTACGGGGAGCGGAAAGACCACTACGCTGTACGGGGCGCTGGACAAGATAAATTCTCCAGACAGGAAGATCATCACCGTTGAAGACCCGATAGAGTACCAGCTCAAAGGAGTAAACCAGATACAGGTGAAGCCGCAGATAGGCCTGAATTTCGCAAACACCCTGCGGCATATCGTCAGGCAGGACCCGGATGTCATCATGATCGGGGAGATCAGGGACCTTGAGACCGCTGAAATAGCGATACAGTCCGCCCTCACGGGACACCTTGTATTTTCGACCCTCCATACCAACGATGCGCCCAGCGCGATCACCCGGCTCCTCGATATGGGAGTCGAGAATTTCCTCCTCTCTTCAACGGTGCGGGGTATTCTCGCACAGAGGCTTGTGAGGGTAATATGCCCGGAGTGCAAGGAAGTGGATACATCGGCTGCAGACAGGGAAGAGCTGCGCATGGTAGGCGTCGGCAGCGCAATCCCGTTATACAAGGGAGCGGGATGCGAGAGATGTGCGCACACCGGATACCACGGAAGGGTGGGTGTGTTCGAGCTGATTGTCGTGGACGACGACATCCGCAGGATGATCCTGAAGCACGCCGATGCGAATGAGATCAGGGAGGTTGCGCGGCAGAACGGCATGAGGGTCCTGCTTGAAGACGGGACTGAAAAGATAAAGGCCGGCATTACTACCCTGAACGAATTGCTCAGGGTCACCCAGGAGGCGTAAATGGCGCTCTTTTCATACAGGGCGACCTCGCTGGACGGTGTGGTTGCCGACGGGCTTATCGAGGCCCCCGATGAAGCAATCGCGGTTGAGAGGCTGAGGTCTTCCGGTGTCATACCGCTGAAGGTGGATGCGCAGAAAGAGGACAGGAAGGGGCGCTTCTCCTTCAGGTCGTCAAAGGGCGAACTGCTGACCTTTACCACGGAACTCTCGGCGCTTCTCAGTGCCGGACTTCCCCTGGACAGGAGCCTGAACATCCTTTCAGGGATTCCGGGCAGCAGGGAGATGCAGCAGGTAATCCGGTCGGTGCTGAAATCCATACGGGAAGGCATCTCTTTTTCCGACGCCATCCAGAAGCACCCGAAGGTTTTCCCGAAGTTGTACGTGAACATGGTCAGGGCAGGGGAGGCAGGCGGTGTGCTGGATGTGGTGCTGGAGAAGCTGAACGAGTTCCTGGAGTCCTCAAAGGAATTGAAGGAGCATATCTTTGCGGCGATGATCTATCCGGTCATACTGATTGCAACGGGCGGCATCTCGATCATTGTTCTGCTCACCTATGTGCTCCCCAAGTTCACGGTGATATTTGCCGACCTCGGAACATCCTTGCCTCTTCCCACGCAGATCCTCCTGGGAATGAGCAATGCGCTCCAGTCATATTGGTGGATATTCCTTGCCCTTATCGGGGCGGGCTGGGTCTTTTTAAGAAATTACGCGCGATCGGACAGCGGCAGGTACAGGCTGGACGCGTTCAAGCTTAAACTGATGGGCGGCGTCATCTCAAAGATCGAGACGGCCCGTTTTTGCAGGACACTGGGAACGCTGCTGATGAGCGGTGTCCCCCTGTTGCAGGCGTTGAATAATTCGAGGGATGTCATTAACAACCAGGTGATTGCCTCTGCCGTCAATTCCGTTTCAAAAGGCGCCAAGGAAGGAAAGGGCATAGCTGTTCCGCTTTCCCATACCCAGGTGTTCCCGCAACTTGCGCTCTCTATGATCAAGGTCGGGGAAGAGACAGGGCAGCTCGATGCCATGCTGCTAAAGGTCGCTTCTGCTTATGAAAAAGGCCTGAAAGGTGCGCTCAAGAAATTAATAGGGGTCATGGAGCCGGCCATGATCCTCGGCATGGGGCTGGTCATAGGTTTTATCGTGATCTCCATGCTGATGGCGGTATTCAGCATTATGGACCTTCCTATGTGAAGGGCAGTGAAGCGTGATCAGTGATGAGTAATGAGTTTAACGACAGTGAAAAAGGCAGTGATGAGTTATCAGTGATGTGTAATGAGTCAAAAGAAAGAAAAGAGTCTTTGTCCTTCAACTCATCACGCATCACCCATTACGCATCACTGTCTTCAGGTTTTACCCTCCTGGAGCTGATGATTGTGCTGTTCCTGATGGCGCTGATAATGGGGCTCTCCGCTTTGTTCATTGCAGGCAGAATGCCCGGAAACAGGCTGAACACTTCCGCCAGGGACCTGTCCGCCACCATACGCCACGCCGGATATCTTGCGCGGTTGAGCGGTGAGCGGCAGACCGTCACGATAGACCTTAGCGCAAAGCAGTACGGTATTGAGGGCCGTGCCGTCAGGACTATTCCGCCGGGTATAGACATAAAAGTGACTGATCCCTTTAACGGGGAGATTCGCAGCGGGAAATTCCAGATGGCCTTCCAGGCGATGAGCGGCACAAAGGCAGGCACAATCGTCCTGTCGGACAAGAAGAGAAAAGTGAGTATAACCCTTGATCCTGTTGTCGGATCAGTGGTGATTAAAAGACCGTGATGAGTGATGCGTAATGGGTAATGAGTTTAACGACAGTAAAAAGTTAAAAGGCAAGAGTGATGAGTTGAAGGATAAAGACTCTTCTCTTCCTTCTGACTCTTCACGCATTACGCATTACGCATCACGGTCTTTGGAGAGGGGTTTTACCCTGCTTGAAGTGCTCGTGGCACTCGCAATCCTCGGCATAGCGCTGCTTGCTGTTGTCAGGCTCTTTTCCGCCAACCTGAGGGAGATCTCCGCGTCGGGAGATTATGTGAATGCTGCTGCACGGGCCGAGGCAAAGCTCAGGGATGTGCTGGATGACGATGCGCTTGCCGAAAAAACAGCGACCGAGCAGACTGACGACGGCTATAGGATTGATACCTCGATCAAAGAGGCCCTTAAAAGCAGAACGGACAATCTGCAGGTGAAAGTGATGGAGGTAGGAGTAACAGTGGACTGGAGAAGAGGAACAAAAAATAAGTCAGTGACCCTGAAGACCCTTAAGGTAGTGGGTGAACAACCATAAGTGGAAAGTAATACGAAAGACAGTGACAAGTTACAAGTAACAAGTAACGAGTTAAAGACTAACGACTCCAAAAACTCGTCACTTGTTACTCGTTACTCGTCACTGCCTTCAGATCCTTTACTTGTTACTCGTCACTCGTCACTTGTTACTGTCTTTAAGGTTACTCGTCACTCGTCACTCGTTACTGATAAAGGTTTCACGCTCATTGAATTGCTGATAGCCATCTCAATCCTGGGACTGATCCTTGTGATTGTGGGCGGCGCCTCAAGGCTCGGGTTCCGTTCCGTGGATTCAGGAGAAAGGAAGATCGAATCCCTTGAGCGGTTCAAGGTATCGCTGGGCTTCATTGACTCGCAGGTGCAGTCGATGATACCGCTTACCTTGCAGGAAGAGGCCGCCGGGGACAGGAATTACCTTTTTAAGGGAGAAAGGACCTCCATGCAGTTTCCGACAAGGTTCTCCATCTGGGATGACCGGGGCGGCTATGTGACGGTCACCTATACTGTGGAAACAGACGGGAAAGGGAAGCAGACCTTGCATGCTTCCGAAAGTATCGTTGGCGCGGAGAACAAAAGGGAAACAGACCTCTTTCGCTCAATGGACGGGATATCTTTCGAGTATTTTTCCAAAGATCCCATGGAGGAAGAAGGCGCCTGGGTGGAACAATGGACCAACAGAGAGGCCCTTCCTGAAAAAATTCGGATGCTCCTTGTCGACGGGTCGAAGAAATTATCGCTCATTATCCCGGTCCGTGCAAAGGGCCTGCTGGTTGACAGGATGAATGCAGTAATAAGCAATGAGTAACTATAAAGACAGTAACGAGTTACAAGTAACAAGTAACTCTAGAGACAGTAACGAGTTACAAGTAACAAGTAACGAGTTAAAGACTAACGACTCCAAAAACTCGTCACTTGTTACTGTCTTTAAGGTTACTCGTCACTCGTCACTCGTTACTGATAAAGGCGGCATAGCGCTGCTTATTGTGCTGTGGGTGATAGCTGCCCTGACAGTCACGGTTTTTTCCTTCGCACTTTTGACAAGGACAGAGGCGCATTCCACGCTCTCCTTCAAGGGGGGGATGGAGAACAAGTTCCTTGCAGAGGCGGGGATTGAACGGGGGATTATGGAACTCTTTTACCGGAAACAGAATGCAGACGCCCAGGTTGTCATGAAGGATACGGAGGTGTGGAAAGCAGACGGCACTCCCTGCAGCGACACCTTGGGGGGGGGCTCATATACGGTCAGCATCACCGGCGAGTCGGGGAAAATAGACATTAACAACATACCTGATATAATTTTAAAGAACCTGCTGTTGAATTCCGGGGTGAAGGACGGGGATGCCGATATCATTGTGGATTCCGTTATGGACTGGAAGGACCCGGACGACCTGGTGAGATTGCACGGCGCCGAGAGCGACTACTATATGTCTTTGCCCAATCCTTACAAGGCAAAGAATGCGGATTTCGACGCACTGGAGGAATTGCTGCTCGTCAGGGGGGTGACGCCGGCGCTGCTTTACGGGAGCGGGGAAGAGAAGGGCATTATTGATTTCCTGTCGGTCGATGCAAAGAGCGGCACGATAAACGTTAATTATGCTCCCAAAGAAGTCCTGGCAGCTGTCCCCGGCCTTGATTCCGTGATCGCGGACAGGATAATCCAGTACAGGGAGGACAAGCAGATTGAAGGCGTTCAGGAGCTTCTGGAGCTTCTGGGTGAAAACTATGCAGTTGCCTCTCCTTATCTCGGCACTCTGGACACCAATACCTTCACAATCGAGGCAGTAGGGTACAAGGGAAACGAGAAAGCCGGCTATCGCATTAAAGCCACGGTCATCCTCGATGGTAACAATAAATACCGGTATCTTTCTTATAAGAGCCCGGCTTACGTGAGAGAATGGAAGAAAGAGAAATCATAAAAAACATTATTGCAACCGCCTCCCGGGCCGCATCCAGGCTGCATGAACTGGCGCGTCCGGTGTGGAGGGTCCTCTCCTTCAGCGCTGCCGACGAGAGGATTTCCCCCAAAAGGGACCTCTGCATTTCCATAGAAAAAGCCGGGGTGTCGGCTGCCTTCGGTACAAGGAGCCTGTCGCGGACAAGCATAAAGGGAGCGAAAAGCTATCATACGGCAGGGCCGGACTATCCCCTCCCGAAAGACGCGGCCTCTTCAGCGCTCCTGGCTGTCAGGGAATTCGGGGCTGCCGGCGCAGACATAACCCTGAGCATACCGAAATCATGGGTGATCATAAAGACGGCTGAACTCCCCCTGTCGGTCAGGGAGAACCTGCCCGGTGTCGTTGCCTATGAATTCGACCGGCTCATGCCTATGAGTCCTGATGAGGCGCTTTATGACTTCAGGGTGCTCAGGGAGAATTCTGAAAAGATCACGATAGTGATTACGGCTGCAAAGGCCGACCTGGTAAACAGGTACATCGAAGCGCTGGGGGAAAAGGGTATCCGTGTCGGCAGGGTAAGCGTCAACCTCCTGGGTATCGGCGCGCTCTGCCGCTTTGCGAACAAAGACAGGGAGCAGTTGTTCCTGGAGGTGAAAGAGGACGGCTACGAGGGAGGACTGTTTGCCGGCGGCATTCTTGCCGGGACTTTCAGCGGCGTGTTCGGGAGCAGTGATGACAGGAAAAAGATTGATGAGCTTGAGAATGCAATAAGGCCTCTTCTTGATGAGGCAAAGGGGCGGGGCTCATCTCCGCGGATTTGCGCCCTGCTGAAGGGGAGGACTGCATCGCTGAAAGAGATGCTGAGAGCGAGGTTGGGCCTGCCCGTGCTTTTGCTGGACGAGGCGGGCGGGAAGCCCGGCGCCCCCGGGCAGCAGAAAGATATACCCTATGCTGCTGTCGGCGGGGCGATTGAATCTCTCCGGCCGAAAGCAGGGGGAATCAATATGCTTAAAAAGGGGCGCCATGAGAAGGCAAAGACACCGCTTTCATCGACACTTGTGCTGTCGGGCCTTCTTTTCCTCATATGGATTGTCCGGCTCGTTGCGCCCCTCAGGATCGAAGAGGAAAGACTCAGATACATTGAGGGGCAGATAAAGCTCAGGAAAGGTTCTGTCAGGGATATTGAGACGCTCAGGAAAGAGATGGACCTGGTAGGCTCTGAAACAGGCACGATAAACAAGTTCATGGAAAAAAGAACCCTGGCCCTTGCTGTACTGAAGGAACTGACGATCCTCCTGCCGAAATCGGCATGGCTGACGCGCCTGAAAGTCACCGAAACAGCAGTTGAAATCGAAGGGTATGCCTCATCAGCAACGGACCTGCTGCCCAGGCTGGAGTCATCCAGGCTTTTCGGTAAGGCGGAATTTGCTTCACAGACTTTCAGGGACACGCGGACGAATTCGGACCGGTTTAATATAAAAATGAAAATAAAAGGGACAAAAGGCGATAAGGAGGAGGCGCTGAAAGATGGCAAAAGATAAAAAGCCGGCATTCCTTATCCCTCTCATGGTGGTACTGTTCATTGCTCTTGCATACGAATACGGGTACAGGGAAGTGCAGGATAAAACGGCTGTTTTGAAGGAGGAGCAGCGGGAAAAGGCAAAGATGCTTATGAAGTATAATGCCCTTATTGAAGAGAGGCCTGCCATGGAAAAGAAGCTGGCCCTGCTGAAGGAGGAAAGGAAGGCTGATGACGCGATGCTTATAGAGGGGCAGACCCTTTCCATTGTCTCAGCGTCACTGCAGGATACCGTCAAAGGCATTGTGTCCGGCAGGGGAGGGAAAGTAATCAGCGAGAGGAGCGGGAAGCCGGGTAAAGAGGGGGACTTTACCCGCATAACAGCCAGCATGGACGTGCTGATGCCTGATACACGGGCCTTGAGCGACATCATGTACGCTATAGCAACGCGGACGCCCTATCTGGTGGTAAGTGAGCTCAATGCAACGGTCAAAGAGGCGCAAAACCCCCGGGAACTCATCGTGAAACTGGATGTGGCAGCCCTGACAGGAGGGAGAAAATGAAGGGATATCTGCTCAGAAACCTGAGTGTCCTGAACGTTCTTGTATTTATTGCAATCCTCCTGTCGGTCCGTTACGGCATTTTCCCGCTGCTCACCGCGGACACAACCTATGTGCCTCCGGCGGCCAGGCCGGGAACTACAGCAGAAGAGGGAGGTCCGGCCCGGAAAGAGGCGCCGCCTGCCCTGGACTATGCGGTGATTGCTGAAAAGAACCTTTTTAATCCTGAAAGGAAGAGCCCTGTTGAGAAACCGGCAGGGTCCGGGTCTGCTGCTTCCGCCCCTTTGCCGAAACCCGAGTTTGTGCTCTACGGCACTCTGCTCGCTGATGAGGGCAGCATCGCCTATATGGAAGATAAAATGTCGCCCATCAGCACACCCGGGAGAGGAAAGAGAGCAAGCGTCCTGAGGAAGGGCGATTCAATTAGCGGGTTTGTAGTGAAGGACATCGGGCCTGACAGGGTTGTCCTGGCCAGGGGAGATGAGAAGATGACTGTTTCCCTGAACGAGCCCAAGCCCCGGGGGAATGAAGGGGCCGGAAACATGCACGGAGGCAGGTATGCCCCGGGCTTTTCAGGGGGAGTGAGGAACCCGCCTGTTCCTGCCGGGCCGCCTGCTCCGGCGAGGCGATGACGGTGTTTTCCTGATAGGAGAGGGGCAGCGCGCTCTCTGTTTAGCGGCTGCCCTTTGATCACTTCCGTTGCGGTTTCACTGTCCCCGGGCTTCCAGGGGCCCCGAAGTTCAGTTTGTTGGTTTCTATATATTCTCTGATGTCCACTCCCTTCAGTCTGTCGATATAGGCCGAGGAAACCGTGCCTGCCTCCTGTTGGTTCCTCATGACATGGGGTGTGAGCATGACGATGATCTCGGTCTTTGTCTTTGAATTGCTCGTGGAGCCGAAGAGATAGCCGATTATCGGCAGCTTGCTCAGAAGCGGGATGCCCGATCTGGTCCTGTTGTCGTTATTGCTGATGAGTCCGCCGATCACGATGGTCTGACCGTCCTGGGCCACAACGTTGGTCGAGGCTTCACGCTTGGAAAAGATGAACTGGTCCGTGCCGAGGACCGTTTGAGGAGTGAAGTTCGATACTTCCTGGGAAACCTCCATGCTGACAAGGCCGCTTTCGTTTATCTGAGGCTTCACCTTGAGGATCGTGCCGGTGTCTTTGTACTGGATCGTCGTCAAAATGCTGTTCGACGTGCCTACAGCGGTGGCCTGGGAGGTCGCAATAGGCACCTGGTCGCCTATCTGGATCCTTGCCTCGCGGTTATCGGCTGCTATGATATGGGGAGAGGCGAGCACATTGAGCTTTGATTCCGAGGCGAGGGTGTTCAGCAGGGCCTTCACTTTCCCCGCCGCATCAACAGCGGCATAAGAGAACCCCGACAGTCCTTTTGTCAGGTCCGTCGTTGCGAGGGTATCCGTGTTCTGCCCGATAAAGCCGTTGAGGTGGATGTCCCTTTTAAAAGGGTTCATCTGGAGATTGGTCTGGCTCGAGATGAGCCACTCGAGCCCGAACTTGAGCTGGTCCTGGAGGGTGATTTCCGCTATGAGCACTTCGATCATTACCTGGCGCGGAACGGTATCGAGTTTTTTTACCGTTTCTTCTACAAAGCTGTAGTCGGCAGGTGTTGCAAGCACGATCAGGGAATTGGTTATTTCATCAGCGAGCACCCTGGTTTCCGGGGAGACCAGGAAGCCTGTTCCGGAAGCGAGTGTTGATGAACCCTGCCTTTGCGCGGGAGGTATGCCTGCCTGAACTCCGGGCCTTGCCTGCGCCTGTCCGGGAGGGAGAATAGCGCCGGTGAAAATCGACTGGAGCAGAGATGCGATGTGACCGGCCTTGCTGTTCTGGAGCGGGTAGACAAAAACGTTCGGAGTTGTGCCGGGGATTTCATTCAGGGGGAGTATTTTGTATATCCCCTTGTCCTCGACGAAACCCGCTCCGTTGAGCTTTAAGAGCACTTCCATGATGGGGAGCACATCCTTGCGCGGGATAGGCGTAACTGTCCTGAAATTTACCCTACCTTTGACTTTGGGGTCGATAAGATAATTGACCTTCAGGATGTCCCCGAATACGGTCTGGATGACCTCGTATATATCGGCGTCGTCGAAATTGAAGCTGACCTCTCCTTTTTTGATCACCGGCCGGTCGCCGGCAGGCAGGGGAGTTTCGGGGGCTTCCGGTGAGCGGGGCGGCGCTGCCGGCGCCGGCTGCGGAGTTGCGCCGGGCCGGACCGGAGGAGTGACTTCCGGCGGCTGCGCATAAAGTGGGAGTGCCGGAGCCGAAAAGAACGCGAGCAGGTAAAAAATTACAGACACCAGACCGGCTGTAGCCTTTTGCGTGTGCAAGGTGCCCCCTCTGATAATGTATTTCAGCGCTTTCTTTGCATCCTAATACAAAAAGTAGCATGTAATGCGCCATCTTTCAAGATATTTAACAGTTTTTGCGGCGGGGACAGTCCCTCCGGCCGGTATATCGCCGGGAGGGCTACATCGTGTATTCGAGTTCTTTGGAGAAATCAGGGCTGAGGCTTATGGATTTGTCCTTGAGGATCACGATATCCCCGGACTTCTGCAGTTCATCTATCACCCGCGTCACCGTCTCCCGCGCCATGCCCGTCATCTCCGCTAAATCCTGATGGGTCAGTTTAATCGTCAGCGTTATTCTGTCGCCGGTCTTCTTGCCGTATTTGCCGGACAGCATCAGCAGCAGGCATTTAATCCGCTGGGCCGCATTGTTGAAACTCAGCATCTGGACCGTCTTCCATGACTCGCGCAGTCGCGAACATAATATCCGCAGCAGCTTCTCCAGCACCTTGTTCTGTTTGACGATGGATGTATAGAAGATATCTTTGGAAACAAGGGCAATGGTAGAGTCCTCCTTTGCCACAACTGTCGCAGGAGTTGTCTGGTTGTCAATAAGGCTCATCTCCCCGAAGAAGTCCCCGGCCCTGTGGATGGCAAGTACCATCTCTTTCCCCTCCTCGGTCCTCTGTACAGCCTTGACCGACCCCTCAAGAATGATGTACATGAACTCGCTCGTGTTCTCTTCGTAGAGTATCGTCTGGTTTTTCCTGAAGTTCTCTATGGAGATGTCCTTGAGGAGCTTCTGCAACTCATCTTGGGTCAATGAAGAAAACAAATCGATTTTCCTGAGGATGTCGATTTTCATATCTTTTTTCATATGCGTCCCTTTCCCCCCCCTTTCCTTGTTGTTGAATGCGCTGGTGCAGGAAAAATCCGTGAGCCGTATATAGTCCACATAGAGAACAATCTTTCCTTTCGGATGATCCGCAAAAACAAGAAACCTGCAGATCCTGTCCGGGTCGAGGCGCCTGCCGGAGCCTGACGTGAACAGGCTGTCAAGCGGTATGCTGATGTGGTTTGCTCCCGGTCTGAGCGCAAAACTCCTGTTATACCGGTCCGCATAATCAGGGGACTCCGCCCTGTCGTCAATTCTTACCGATACCGGTACCGTCCCTGTTTGCGCATTGTAGATATCGAAGCAAAGCTCCCGGTAATTCACCCAACTGCTTTCGTGCAGCATGGGCGCCAATCCGGGATAATCAGAGGGGTAGAGTTCCAGCTTCAGCGACCTTGAACCGTGCGTGGGGTGCGCGTCCGACAGGGAAAAGCGTGTATGGCAGTCCCAGTAAAATTCGTCCAGCTCGGAATCCGACTCGAAATCGAAGAGCGCCGACTCCCCCGGGGACCTCCCGTGGCAATGAAAAAGGAGAAGCGAGCAGAGAACGGCAAGGGCAAGCTTCGCCTTGTTTGATGTCTTTCGCGGGCAACCCATACAATCAGGACGGCCTATGGTGTAAAATGCAGGACCGTTATCTCCGGCCTCCGGAAGAGGCGCAGGGGCAGGTGACTTGTCCCGATGCCCCTGTTCACGAACATCCTTTTGTTCCCTTTAACAAAGAGTCCCTGGCTGTAAAGGGCGTTTTTCCTGTACCCTATGGCCGACAACAACCATGAAGGAAGCGGTATTTGCCCCCCGTGAGTGTCCCCGGCAAGGATAAGCACGTCCTGGTCCTCGCTGAAAAGGTCGAAGGCCAGGGGGCTGTGGCTCAGGACCAGGACAGGCCCGTTCTTCCCCAGGTCCCCCAATTTCCCGCGCCGGGAAAGGGCCTGCTCTTCCTTCATATCAATGCCCGCGATCCGGAGCGGCCCCTTCGGAAGCCGGACTGATACCACCGAGTCTTTTAAGAAACGGACTGCATGGGAGCGGGCGGGATGCGCACTGCCTTCATCATGGCAGAAAAGGCAGCTCTTCCTGGGACTGCTGTAATCATAGTCTCCCATAACGGCCCATATGCCGGTCCGGGCCTTCAGGCGCGCAAGAAAACTCAGGGCAGCTTTGTAGTCTCCTTTCCATTTTACGTAGTCACCTGTAAGAAAGATGAAATCCGGTCTGAGCCCGTCCAGTATCCTTAATACCCTCTGCTCCCGGCGCCCGATTTTTCCGATATGAAGATCAGAAAGCTGAACGAGGACTTTCTTCTCAAGAATTTTTCCCCAGTACGAATCCTGTATCCATACATGGCTGACTTCAATGCGGTACGGCTCGATCCAGACGCCGTATGCCGTCAGGAATAATGTCCCTATAATGAGCGCCCCCAGTGTGCTCAGAACGGCTGTTTTTTTTTCCATGCGGCGTGAGGGCTCTTATGCAGGCATGGAGTTCAAATACCTCGGTATATGCATAAAGGTGTTTGTCAGAAGACGCCGGCGATCCTGCACTTGAACATGGCAGGTGTTGCGGTCATGTCCTGCTGGACGGCAACCCTTTTAAGGGTGAAGAGGTCGGAGTTGCGGGGGTTCCATCCCTGCCCCGTCGTCACTGCCAGGCTGTAGCCGGCTTCTTTAACCATTTCCGCTATGCCTGTCGTGTAATTCCCGTTCGGGTAGCAGAACGGGATACATGACCTGTCGACCGCCTTTCTGTTGATGAGGATGTCTCTTGATCGCGCAAGCTCCTCCCGTATTTCCACCTC
>JAJZPZ010000088.1 GCA_021847795.1 Nitrospirota bacterium | reverse complement strand
CGTAAGCTACGGCAAGGAAAAGCCGGTCTGCTCCGACAACACCGAGGAGTGCTGGACCAAAAACAGGAGAGACCACTTCGCCCTTCTCGAGGAAGGGAAGTAAACACAAGCAGTATCATGGAGCGCACAAAAGGGCCTGCACCGAAAGGATGCGGGCCTTTTTGTGCGCAGGGTTCTCTCCAAAGAATTCTATGCCGACACCCCCCGGCCTTATCGGGCGCGGCAATCTCAAAGCGTTACAGCCCCATTGATGGTTGCCGGTTTTGATGCCTTTGCCTTGCAAATCCGGTAATCTGCTATTGAACATCACCCGGTTTCTGTGATATTCTGTCTTTTGCATCTTTTTCCCCGGACTGTGCAGGGATTGTTGTTTGTGCCCTATGGTTGCCTCCCCCGGCAGTTCAAAATACGCGAGAAGGTTAATTTATGGAATACAAAGCATGGTTTCAATGCATCAACCAGGAGTGCAGGGCGCGCTATCCGCTGAACTCCATCATCTATCGCTGCAAGACCTGCGGCTCCCTGCTTGAGGTGCAGCATGACCATGACGCCCTTATCTGCCGGGCCCCCGGGGAATGGAAGAAGCTGTTCGAAGACAGGTACAAGTCCAGCGAGTGGCCGTACGGTTCCGGCGTATGGGGCAAAAAGGAATGGGTGCTGCCCCAGGTCCACAACGATAATATTGTTTCCCTCTATGAGGGGGCTACCAACCTTTTCTGGGCAGAGCGCTTCGGCAGGATGCTCGGCCTGGATAATCTCTGGATAAAACTCTGCGGCAATTCACACAGCGGTTCCTTCAAAGACCTCGGCATGACGGTGCTTGTCTCGAACGTCAAGCAGATGATCAGCGAGGGCGCGCCCATCAAGGCCGTGGCCTGTGCGTCCACAGGCGACACCTCGGCAGCGCTGGCGGTCTACTGTGCTGCTGCGGGCATTCAGTCCATCGTGCTCCTGCCGAAAGGCAAAATCTCCATTGCCCAGCTCATCCAGCCCATTGCAAACGGTTCACTGGTATTGTCGCTGGATACCGACTTCGACGGCTGCATGCGCGTTGTCCAGGAAATCACGAAGGACGAGACGATCTATCTGGCGAACTCCATGAACTCCCTGCGTGTTGAAGGGCAAAAAACAGTCGGCATAGAAATCGTCCAGCAATTCGACTGGCAGACCCCGGACGTGATCATCATTCCAGGAGGCAACCTCGGGAATGTCTCAGCCCTGGGCAGCGGCCTGCTCATGATGCGGGACCTTAACCTTATCGACCGGCTGCCGCGAATCGTTGTGGCACAGGCGGAACACGCAAACCCGCTCTACCGCTCGTACCTTAAAAATTTTGAAAGCTTCGAGCCGATGCAGGCTCGGAATACGCTGGCCAGCGCCATCCAGATCGGCAACCCCGTCAGCATTGAGAAGGCAATACGCACCCTGAGGCAGTTCGACGGCATTGTCATGGATGCCACGGAGCAGGAACTGGCGGATGCTGCGGCCCTCGGAGACTCTACCGGCATGTTTAATTGCCCGCACACCGGGGTTGCCCTGGCGGCGTTGATCAAGCTGATCAAGGCCGGCAAAATCGACAAGGCCGAGCGCGTCGTGGTAATTTCCACGGCCCACGGGCTGAAGTTCACTGATTTCAAGGTCCGCTACCATGAGGGCGCGCTTGACTTCCCGTGCAGCTACGCAAACAAACCGATCGAACTGCCGCCCAGCGTGGATGCGGTCAGGGAGGCCCTCCGGAAAACCTTACTTAAGGGAGATAAAAAAAATGTCTGAAAACCCGTCCAATGAGAAAAAGTGGAGACCTGCCACTGTCGCAATACACGGACTGAAGCGCACTCCTAAACCTTATTACGCGGTCTCTACTCCTATTGTCCATACCTCCAATTTCTACTTCGACACCGCTACCGAAGTATATGATTTCATGAAGGCCAAGAGTGAGGGGCGCGTTGTGCGCGAGCACGAATACGGACGCTACGGCAACCCGACCCAGCAGGAGTGCGAACGCAAGCTGGCGGCCATAGAAGGCGCTGAACGGGCGGTATTGTTCTCCACCGGCATGAGTGCGGTGATCCTGACATTGATGACTTATATGCGCCCGGACGGCCATATCATTTTTACAAACGACTGCTACCGGCAGACGCGTGATTTCGCCACAAACCTGCTGTCCAGGTTCGGCATCAAGGTTTCCCTGGTGGACCCGACTGCAGAGGCCGTTGCCCGCGCGATCCGGCCCAACACGAACATCATTTTTACTGAGTCGCCGACGAATCCCTACCTGCGGGTACTGGATCTTCCGGCGATAGTGGAAGTGGCGAAGAAGCACAATATTATGACCATAATAGATGCCACGCTGGCAACGCCGTACAACATCAAGCCGCTCGACATGGGTGTTGATATCGTTATCCATTCGGCAACCAAGTATCTCGGCGGCCACAATGACCTGCTCTCAGGCGTCACTCTCGGCAAGCACGCACTGCTGAACGATCTCTACCGCATGCAGCGGATGATAGGCGCGACCCCCGGCCCGGTTACCTGTTTTCTGCTCGAACGCGGGCTGAAGACTTTTGCGATGCGCATGGAGCACCACAACCGCGCCGGTCTGTCCATAGCACGGATGCTCGAAGCACACCCGAAGATCGAAAAGGTGTGGTATCCCGCCCTGGAGTCGCACCCGGACCACAAAGTTGCCGCTGCACAGATGAACGGCTTCGGAAGCGTCATCACTTTCCTGGTCAGGGGCGGAGACAAGGAAACACGCACGTTTATAGATTCCCTGGAGCTGTTCCTGATCACGCCCAGCCTTGGCGGCAGCGAGAGCCTGGTGACACAGATGTCGACGATGTCGTTCTTCGACTATCCCGAGGAATATCGCCATGCGATCGGCATGGTGGATAACTTGGTCCGCATCGCGCTGGGTCTTGAGGACGCGGACGACCTGATCGCTGATCTGAAACAGGCCCTGGACAAAATCTGAGCCGCCTGCCGTCGCCTGTTTCTCTTGCCGGGTCACTATGTCCTACCTATCCGGATTGAGCCCTGTTTATTTGCTTGACCTGCGCCTCTCTCCATGCTATAAGGAGTAATGCGGCAATCCCGCTCTATTAAACAGAGGAGGCTCCCGTTATGAAAGTAAAAAGTCTTCTGGATACCAAGAGTCAAGAGGTTGTGTCCCTGGATTCCGGCAGTTCCGTAGAGGATGCAATACGGTTGATGCACAACAAAAAGATCAGCGCGGTAATGGTTATGGAAAATGGCAGGACATCCGGTATTTTCACGGAGCGGGATGTGGTAAGGTGCTACATTGCGAAGGACGGGAAAAAGTTCGGAGATGTCCCGCTGAGAGATGCCATGACTACCGACCTGATTGTTGCAGGGCAGAACGACAATGTCGGAGATATCATGGCCATCATGGTCCAGAACAACATAAGGCATCTGCCTGTCGTTGAGAGGGATGCGGTCATAGGCATGCTGTCGATACGTGATGTAATAGGATTTTGTTCTGTCCCTGAATCAGTGCCGGCGGGGCGGTAACCCGCTGCCTTTTGTTCGCGTAACCATCATCCCGGCGGCCCGGGGGCGCGGAAGAGGTGCGTGCTTCCGGTGCTCAAAAAACGCATGTTCCCGGACTGTGGCCGGCCGAAAGCTCAACCAGCGGGCAGGCAAAACGCTTGTCTTAGCTGCAGTGTGTTAAGTATCATAATGACAGGGGCAGTTACGTGTGCCCGACTGTCAGGAGCAAATGCATCAGAGAAACAGAAGCAAAAAAGTCGGCAAAAAAGATCAGGATGCTTAATAGAGGCGTTGTGCAGTGTGGAATCGGGATGTGCCTGGAGATGCCGCGCACGCGCATTATCTGCGCGCCCGCATATAAAACCCGGCAGCCGGGCGGCCCCGGCTATCTCAGCCCTTATAAGCGCCCCCGTTGCCCGGCAGGGGGACGCCTGCCATGATCAGGAACCGCTCGTTAACCACGAAGTTCATGCTCGGGATAGGGATAATCCTGTTCTGCGTCATCAGTGTTATCTCTGCGCTTTTTTACGTGCGTATGAGGGACCTTTACATAAAGGAGACGTACCAGAAAACGGACCTTGTCCTGGGGCACATCGACGCTACCATGGAGTATGTCCGTGATGAACTGCGGCCCCAGATGTTCCATTTGCTTCCGAAGGACGAGTTTATCCTCGAGGCGATGTCCACCTCCTTTGTCAATAAAGGTGTTATGAAAAGGTTTGCGGTGAAGTTTCCCAGGTATGTGTACCGGAGGGTCGCAATTGACCCGCTGAATCCGATAAACAAGGCAGACAGGACCGAGGAGGAATTTATCCATCGGTTTTCAACAAACCCCGGCAGTCAAAGGGAGTGGAAAGGGACGATAAGCAAAGGGGGCAGGACATATTTCCTTCATTACAAGGCCGTGGTGATGGAAGATCAGTGCGTAACGTGCCATGGAGATCCTGCGGGTGCCCCGAAGTCCCTGGTGAAGCGTTACGGCGGGAGCCATGGACATTACTGGAAGACGGGGGACATAATCGGCCTGGAATCCGTTGCCATCCCCGTTGATGAGACTTTTTACCAGATACGGCAGGCGGCTTTCTTTATTTTTCTGCTCGGGTTGGCGGGCATGTCCGTCCTTTTTCTTTTCCTCAACTATTTTTATTACGCGGTGGCGGTGAAGCCGCTGAAGAGGGTAAGTTCTTTCTTTCAGCAAATCGTGAGCGGGCGGAAGGGGCTTGAAATGAAATTCGACGTGAAGGGATATGATGAAATATCCGATCTCGCGGAGTCCTTCAATCAACTGGTCTCGCACCTGAAAAAATCACAGGATGATCTGAAGGCATCTGAGCTGCAATACCGCCGCATCTTTGAGGGGTCTAAGGACACGATCCTTGTCACCGATTGCCAGGGGACGATCGCCGATATCAATAAATCGGGCGTTGAACTTTCGGGCTTCGGCAGCAAGGAGGAGCTGCTGCAGGAGATATCCCTCCACGATTTCTTTGCCGGACCGGACTCCCTCCTGGAGTTTATGGACAGCATGGAAAAGGAGGGTTTCGTGAAAGATTACGAAGCCGTGTTCAGGAGAAAGGACGGGAGTGAGATAAACGTATTGGTGACCGCCACATTCAGAAAGGATGTCGACAATGATGTATGCGGCTATGAATGCATTATTAAAGATATGACGGAGAGAAAAAGAATGGAGCAGCAGCTGCGGCAGGCCGACAAGCTCGCGTCCATAGGGCAGCTGGCGGCAGGGGTAGCGCACGAGATCAACAATCCTCTCAGCATAGTCCTGGGTTATACAAAACTTCTGATAAAGGACACGTCATACGGACGGACGCGGGAGGACCTGGAGGCAATACGGAACAATGCGCAGCTCTGCAAGAAAATTGTCGAGGACCTGCTCAACTTCTCGCGGCAGAAAAAGCCGCAATACGCGCAGGCGGATTTGAACGGGGCCGTCGATTCCGTCACTTCCGTGGTCGAGAGCCGGTTTGCCGGTAAGGGAATAGCCTTTGTCAGGAAATATGATCCCTCCTTGCCCCGGATTACCATGGACATTGATAAGATCAAACAGGTCTGCATGAACCTGCTCATGAACGCCTGTCAGGCCATTGGCCCCGGAGATGGCGTTATCACCGTAGAGACGCGCAGTGATTCGCTGCACCGTCACGTTGTCGTACTTGTCTCCGATACGGGGGGCGGCATTGCGGGGGACATCGGAAAAAGGGTGTTCGAGCCCTTTTTTACCACCAAGGAGCCGGGAGAAGGGACCGGCCTCGGACTTGCCGTCAGTTACGGCATCATCAAGGAGCACGGCGGTGAGATTACTTTTGAAAGTGAAGAGGGCAGGGGGACTACATTCAAGATAGGGCTCCCCCTCGGGAGAGGAGCGGAATGAGCCGGAAGAGTCTTCTGATTGTCGATGATAAACACGATATGCTGGGAATGCTTGAACGGCTTGTCCGGAGGGAACTGAATATCGATGTCCTGACCGCTGATAACGGCAGGGACGCATTGCAGGTTATTTCAGAAGGCAGCGTCGGGGTGGTCCTTGCCGATGTCAGGATGCCGGGCATGGACGGCATGGAACTCCTGCAGCAGGTCGGGAAAAAAGACGGTTCCATCGTTGTGGTGATGATGACAGGCTACGGGACGGTGGAGAACGCCGTTGAGTCCCTCAAATCCGGCGCTTACGATTTTGTCACCAAGCCGTTTGAAGAGGAACGATTGCTGCACACGATCGGCAAGGCTATGGAGCACCATCTGCTCATCCGGAAGAACCGCGACCTCGAGAAGAAAATCAAGGAGAAAGAGACGATCGAGCGCCTTGTCGGGCAGTCTGCTCCGATGCTCAGGCTTCTGGATACCATTCAACTCGTGGCCAAAACCGAGGTTACGGTCCTGATCACCGGTGAGACGGGAACGGGAAAGGACATGACGGCAAGGATGTTGCACATGCTCAGTGAAAGGTCCGGCCGGCCCTTTATTGCCGTAAACTGCCCCGCTATCCCCGAGAATATCCTGGAGAGCGAGTTGTTCGGGTATCGTCAGGGGGCGTTTACCGGTGCAACCCAGAACAAGGAAGGACTGTTCGATGCCGCTGATGGAGGGACGATTCTGCTGGATGAAATCGGCGACATCTCTCTTGTGCTTCAGGCAAAGTTGCTTCGGGTCCTGCAGGAAAAGGAGATCAAACCGCTGGGAGACACGCGGACCCATAAGGTCGATGTCAGGGTCATTGCCTCCACGAACCGGAACCTTGCCGAGAGGATTGCGACAGGCCAATTCCGGGAAGACCTTTATTACCGCCTGAATGTAGTATCTATGCATACCCCTTCCCTGAGGGAGGTCCCCGAGGATATTCCGGTAATTGCCGATTACTTTCTGTCCCGCTACTGTGCAGAATCCCGTGTGCCGCAAAAAAGCCTGTCGGAAAATGCAATGCGGATGTTGATTGCAAGGAAATGGAACGGCAATGTCAGAGAACTCCAGAATGAGATAAAAAGGGCGGTCATATTTTCAAAGGGAGAGACGATTGACCCGGAAGATTTCAGCAGTGAGCTTTTGAAAAACCCGTGCCCCGAGGACGCCTTGTCCACGGCGCTTTCCCTCGAATATAAGCAGGCGCGGAAGAGCGTGCTCGAAAAATTCAATGTTCAGTACATTTCCCGGCTCTTAAAGGATTCGGAAGGCAATATTTCACTTGCCGCAAAAAAGGCCGGCATCGAAAGACAATCTCTCCAGCATTTGATGAGGACCTACGGGATAAGCGGTCCCGGCTTCCGCAAGGGTGCAAACAATACATAGCAGTGCAAGATGATTTTTGCACCCCGGCTGCTGTTGCCCCCTCCCGCACCTTCGGACCACAGGCGTTAACTCTCTGAGAATCAACCTTTTTCAGTAAATGACGCTGTGCGTGCTCCCTGGCATCCCATTTGCTTACCTGGAATTTCGGGTTTCATCCAGGTAAACGAAAAAACAAGAAAAGGGGAGGTGGCAAGGCATAACAAAGAAGCGTTTGCCGGATGGGCCGGGGGTAATGAACGAAAAAAATAAAAAAACGGAGGAAGTGCAAATGAGAGGCGTTTTGAGGATGTTAGGTGTAATCATTGCCGTCACGCTCGTATCTTCGGCCGCATATGCTGTTTCCGCTCCGCTCGTTGTCGATTCGGCATGGCTCGACCGGAACAGCGGGAAAGTGGTGATCGTGGATGTACGGGACAAAGACGCATATCGGGAGGGGCATATCCAGAATGCCATAAACATGCCGGTCAATAGCCTTCAGAGCAAACCTGATGCGATTCTGCTGCCGAGCCGTGAGCTCGAAAAAATTCTCGGAGGAAAGGGCCTAGACATAAGCAAAGAGGTGGTCCTGTACGGCGCGGGGAAAGAAATCGCCTCCCTGGAATTCTGGATGCTGGATTACCTGGGCATGCAGAAAGTTCATGTCCTTGACGGCGGTATAGAGCAGTGGAAGGGACGGCTCTCAACCGTTGAGACGAAACTCCCACCTGCAGTGTTCAGGGCCAACCCCGATCCGGGCAAATACGCCGCTACGGATTATGTAGGGGGAGCTTTGAAAAAGACCGGTGTCGTCATTCTGGATGTCCGCACACCCGGCGAGTACAAGGGCACGGATGTGAGGTCATTGAGGGGAGGGCACATACCGGGAGCGATCAATATGAATTTCGAGGGAAACTACCTGGAAGGCTCAACGAGGCTTAAATCCACGGACGAACTGGCAAAGCTGTACAGCGGGCTGGACAAAAACAAGGAGATCATCGTTTATTGCCAGACCGGGACCAGGGCGACGAACACCTATCTCGTGCTCAAGGAGTTGGGATTTCCGAGGGTCCGCAATTACGATGCGTCATGGGTCGAGTGGGGGAGCAACTTGAGCCTGCCCGCGGACGACGTCAGCTATTTTAATTTCATGTCTTTGATCGGCGCGGTCAAGAAATTGGAGAAAGGCGCACAAAAACAGTGATAAACATGGGACGGTAACTCCTGTGAAAAATCTGAAAGTCGGAGGATAGCACGTATGGCGCAAAAAAACGAAAATCCCGTACATAAGGCAGACGGCACAGGGCAGCCGTCAAAGCCCCTGACCATGGGGTGGAAGGAATTGTATTTAAAAGAGGACTGGTGGGCCATCTATCTTGGTTTTGCAATGGTAATAGTTTGCCTTGTTGCCTTTGTGAACGGCTCTCCGATAGTCAAAACACTTACCGTCAACCCCGGCGGCCTCAAATGGACCTCACTCGATCAGTTGTTCACGCACTTTGCTAACAATATCCATTTGTACGGGTTGCAGCTGGTCTCCTGGCTCGTAATTTTCGGCGTTACCACAAGGATCATGGGCATCAAGACCTCGGAGTTCGTCCCCTCGTTCATTATTCTCTACCTGCTGTCGATCGTTGCGTTTTCAATCGGCGGCTGGGCGAGCGCAGGCAGGTATATGCTGGAACCGCCTCTTGTGGCGCTGATAATAGGGATTGTGATAGCCAACTTTATGCCCCTTCCCAAATGGATGGATTCCGGCTTCAGGGTGGAATATTACATCAAGACGGGTATCGTGCTCCTCGGCGCAACATTTCCCATCAGGCTGGTGATATCAGCGGGGCCTATTGCGCTCCTTGAGGCGACAATAATAGCACTGACGACATGCCTGACGATTTACTTCGTATCGACAAAGGTATTCGGGCTCGATAAGCGGCTCGGAGCGGTGCTCGGCACCGGGGCCGCAGTATGCGGCGTGTCAGGCTCCATGGCCATAGGCAGCGCAGTAGGGGCGAAAAAGGAGTACGTCTATTCTGCGATTACCATGGTAGTTATCTGGGCGCTGATCATGATTTTGTTCATCCCGTTTGTGTCGAAAGCCCTTCATCTAAATCCCGGCATAGCCGGGGCGTGGGTCGGAACGTCTGAGTTCGCCGATGCCGCGGGGTTTGCCGCTGCCAGTTCATATGGGCGTTTTGCCGGCAATGAAGATGCCGCAATCCAGGGATTCACGTTAATGAAGGTCATAGGCCGGGACATATGGATCGGCATCTGGTCCTTTGTCTTTGCCCTGATCGCCTGCATGAAATGGGAGAAAGAGGAGTGCGGGGTAAGGCCGAGCGCCATGGAGATATGGTGGAGGTTCCCGAAATTCGTATTGGGGTTCTTTGCGGCCTCGCTGGTCATGACATACGTTGTCGCGGGCTATTCACCGGCGGATTTCAAGGCGCTCGTGAAACCTGACCTCTTCGGCCCCCTTGCCGCGATCCGCACATGGGCCTTTATTTTCTGCTTTATGAGCATCGGGCTCACGTCCCGCTTCAAAGAGCTCAAGGAGGCCGGATTGAAACCCGCCTTCGCTTTCAGCATAGGGGTTCTGGTCAACGTGACGCTGGGGTTCATCCTCTCTGTTTACGTATTCGGAGATTACTGGAGCATGCTCGGCAAGTAGGATGTCCGGCATGGACACTGGCGCAGGAGGAGTGTATGGAAGACAAATGCATAAATTGCAGATATTTTGATAATCGGTCCGCATTGATTGAGAGCGCCTTCCCCGGGCTGAACTCCCTGAGTTCCGCCTATGGATCCGTATGGGCTGAATCCGGGATATGCAGCCTTCATGAATTGTTCCTCTCTCCATGGAGAAGGTGCAAGGATTTTAAACAGTAGGACCGCTGCTTCAGGGTGATTGAGAAACATATGTGTCCTTCAGACAAGTAGTTTGAACTGCGGGCAGGAAGTCCTCCCTTTCCTGCCCGCCCTTTTTTGCAACAGCTTTTAATCTATAAGCGGCGTGAACTAAAGGCGCTGCAAAAACTTTCCGAGGTCTCTGTCGATCCTGACTATGTGATCAAGTATCCAGTCAACTACCACCTGGTTCGTCTCGACCGACAGATCGTATGAGCCCGGGTTTTTTCCCCCTTCGAGTTTCGGAAGTTCCTGCTTCAGTCTGTTGAAGTTTTCGATGAACTTCCGGTGCTGCTCCCTGTGCTTCAGATATCCTGGGTAGTTGTGCTCCTGCATATATTTTTCCTCTTCGCCGAAGTGGAAAATTATGTAATCTTCGAGGAACTTTACGACATCGCCGATCTTGTATTTGCAGGTCTTCTGTTTTATCGCTGCAACAAGGTCGTTTATTTTCAGGAAGAGTTCCTTGTGCTGTTCATCGATGGTCCTGATTCCGACCGATAAATCCTCAGTCCACTCCATAGGCCTCACCTCTGCCGTGTTGATGGTTCTCCCGGATAGGGAAAAGATGCTCTATTTTAAAACAAAGAGTTGAAACATTTCATGTTATGGAGGGCTACGCTAGGGCAAAGGCATCAAAGCGGCAAAAGAGAGATTGCTTCGGGATACGGCCCCTCCCAATGACAGACTAAGAAGAAGTGTTGTTATTCCACCCCCAAGACCTTCGGGAACCCCGTGTCATTGCGAGCCCGGTCTTATCGGGCGCGGCAATCTCGTCTTTTTCACCGGTAATTGTGCAGAAATATTCACTTCTTGATTTAAGTCAAGGGATAATTTCCGGCCATAGGATAAACTCAGAGAAGAAAGGCAAACACTACATCGGCTTTCAGCCGGAAAACAGCGTAGTCCTTAAAAGGAGGAAATAATGTTTTGTAACCAGTGTGAACAAGCGGCAAAAGGCAAAGGATGCACGGCAGTGGGGGTGTGCGGCAAACAGCCCGAGGTGTCCGATCTCCAGGACCTCCTGGAATATGCGCTCAAGGGACTGTCCCTCTGTGCGGTTGAGGGAAGGAAGGCCGGGATTATCGACAAAGAGGTTAATGTATTTACTTCAAAGGCTCTCTTCTCTACGCTGACCAATGTCAATTTCGACTCCGAAAACTTTGTAACTCTTGTTAAGAAATGTGCAGGTCTCACTAACAGACTGAAAGAGCAGGTGAGGGCAGCAGGTGGGAAAATCGATCTTCTGCCTGCCCCGGCTTCATTCGAGCCTGAAACGACTTTCGACGGGCTGCTCAAGCAGGGCAAGGCATTCGCAGCCGCATTGGACAAAGGAGTAGATCCTGATATCCTTTCGCTCCAGCAGATCCTTTTATACGGGCTCAAGGGGGTTGCGGCGTATGCTGACCATGCGCAGATCCTGGGGCAGGAGGACGATGCCGTATACGCATTCATGCATGAGGCGCTTGCAGCAATGGCGCAACAGGATCTCGATCTGAATGGATGGGTAGGGCTGGTACTTAAATGCGGCGAGGTCAACCTGAGGGCAATGGAACTGCTCGATGCAGCAAATACCGGGAAATACGGACACCCCGTACCCACCAGCGTGCCTCTCGGAGCAAAGAAAGGAAAAGCCATCCTGGTTTCCGGACATGACCTCCGGGACCTTGAAGCGATACTGCAGCAGAGCGAAGGCAAAGGTATTTATGTATACACACACGGAGAGATGTTACCCTGTCACGCGTATCCTGAACTGAAAAAGTACCCGCACTTTTACGGCCATTACGGGACTGCGTGGCAGAACCAGCACAAGGAATTTGCAAAGTTTCCGGGCGCAATAGTCATGACCACCAACTGCCTCCAGAAGCCCCAGGATTCCTATAAAGACAACATATTCACCTGCGGCCTTGTAGGATGGCCCGGGATTCCCCATATCTCTGAAGGCAATTTTGCACCTGTTATCGAACGGGCGCTTAGCCTGCCCGGATTCCCTGAAGACGTGCAGAATAAAACGGTTATGACGGGCTTTGCCCGCAATGCAGTGATGGGTGTTGCCGGCGCCGTGATCGAGGCGGTAAAGAACAAGGCCATCCGTCATTTCTTCCTGGTTGCCGGATGCGACGGCGCAAAGCCGGGCAGGAATTACTACACCGAGTTTGTCGAGAAGGTCCCTGAAGATTGCGTGGTGCTGACCCTAGCCTGCGGCAAGTTCAGGTTCTTCGATAAAGAACTCGGAAATATCGGGGGCATTCCGAGACTCCTTGATATCGGGCAGTGCAACGACTCCTATTCCGCTATCCAGATCGCCCTTGCCTTGTCAAAGGCCTTCAATGTCGGAGTGAACGAACTGCCGCTCTCCCTGGTGCTGTCGTGGTATGAGCAGAAGGCAGTGGCCATCCTTCTTACCCTGCTCTATCTCGGGATCAGGGACATCCGCATCGGCCCTTCACTTCCCGCATTCATCACGCCGAATGTGCTGGACGTGCTGGTGAAGAACTTCAACCTCATGCCGATCAGCACGCCCGATGCAGACCTGAAGGCCATCCTCGGCTAGCGTAGCTGAACACTTTATCCTGCCCCCTCTTTACACCGAAGAAGAGGGGGCAATTTTGTGCGCCCGGCACGGGCGCATGCTTGACGGTGAAAGTCCGTTACGGAGGCTGATAGCGCCAACCGTTAGCCAAAGGTAAGGGTGTCCACCGCGAGGTGGAATCTGGAGGAAGCCGGCGGCAAAGCTTCGGTCCGAGGAACACGAACCGCATATAAGGCTTACGATAAGTCGGGCGAGTTTGCAAAACAAAACGAAGCCCCAAGCTATCCGAGACTTACGGAGTAAATGCGGCGGATATATGAGGCGAAAGTATGCGTTCTTACCCGGGGAGGTCTGGGTGCAACGCCGGGGCCGTAGTTTCGGAACCGGCAACTCTTGTAGAGATGCAAGACTGAGCGGTCAGAAGTCAGCAGAGGCCATATTACCTGAGCAGTCACGACCGCGAAGGGAAGGGCCGAACGTAAAGTTGTCCACGGAATTTGAAAGGACTCGTGAATGGTATGAAGAAGGCAGAAAACCACGCACAGCGTGACCGACGCGAAGAAGCAGGAGTGGAACTCCGAGGTAATCGCGGGGAGCCGAGTATCATCCCGGCGTCAGCGAAGGAAGGGGACGGGAGCGAAGTAATCACAGTAGGGCTACTTGAGAAAGTTCTTCACAGGGACAACCTGAACCTTGCCTACAAGCGGGTAAAGAAGAACGGCGGCAGTCACGGAGTTGATGGAATGCAGGTGGATGAACTTCTGCCCTCAGAGGCGGAAGTTTCTTGGCTTTTCCTTCTACTGGAAGAAAAGGGAGATGGGGATAAGAATACACCCCAAATCCCTGAAACGGTTCAAGGACAAGGAGAGG
>JAJZPZ010000087.1 GCA_021847795.1 Nitrospirota bacterium | reverse complement strand
TGAGTTGCCGGATCGTTGCGCCTTAACTCAATATTCCCAGTCCCAAAATTACTCTCTGTAGGGCAGGTTAAATTACCGCCTACAGTATCCTGCCTTCTGCCCTGAAATAGTTGTTCCGCACCGCTTAAAGAGGATATTTGAGCTGCCCGGCTTGCATCATGCAAAGAAAAAATCATGAACTTGCAGGTTTAATTTACCTTTCACCCGCCTGTTTATGAGCGTATATCCCTATCACATCAGGATAATTTTGTGTGGCATTTTGGTATTATTAATGATATATTCAATATCAACTTATACCAATGGAGGCGATTTATGTTTTTTTCCAAGATGCTGATCCCGACTATGAGAGAGGTTCCTTCCGAGGCAGAGGCCGTAAGCCATAAGCTTATGTTAAGGGCCGGTTATGTAAGGCAGCTTGCATCCGGCCTGTATATATACCTTCCCCTTGCCTGGAGAGTTATGACCAGGATAAATAAGATCCTGAGGGAGGAAATGGATGCCACCGGTGCCCAGGAAGTATCCATGCCCATTCTCCATCCCGCAGAAGTTTGGCAAAAGACAGGGAGATGGTATGAGATAAAAGATGAAATGTTTCGCTTGAAGGACAGGACAGAAAGGGACATGTGTCTTGGCATGACCCACGAGGAAATAATGACCTGGCTTGCTTCCAGGGAGATCAAGTCTTACAGGGACCTGCCGCAAGTGTGGTACCAGATTCAGACTAAATTGAGGGATGAGGCGCGGCCCAAGAGTGGCATACTGAGGACGCGGGAATTCATTATGAAGGATAGTTACAGTTTCGATGCTGATTACGAGGGGCTTGATAAGAATTATCAAATACAGGCAGATGCATATCACAGGATTTTCAACCGCTGCGGTTTGACATTTTATCAGGTCGAGTCCGATACAGGCATGATGGGCGGCGCCGGCGCACATGAATTTATGGCCCCGAGCCCTGCCGGCGAGGATGATATTGTTATATGTAAATCATGCGGTTACATAGCTAATGTAGAAGTGGCGCATTCGCTATCCAAGCCCCTGAAGGAAATCCCCTGGGAATATGAGGAAGTATCCACCCCGAATAAAAGAACAATCAAAGAGGTATCGGGCTTTCTAAAGATCGATTCGCCCTATTTCATAAAAAGTCTTCTGGTCATAGCTTCTGAAGTTCCTGTGCTTGTTCTGATTCGCGGAGATCAGGAGCTGCATGAAAAGAAACTAACGAAGGTGCTGGGAAATTTCCGGCCTGCTACAAAAGATGAAATCGTTTCATATCTTGGAGTTGAGGCAGGATTTATTGGACCAATGGGACACAAGATCCGCATCGTAGCTGATGAACTGCTGAAAGAAGGGACATACGTTACCGGCGCCAACAAAATTGATTACCACATAAAAGGGGTTAAGCCCGGAACCCACTTTAATGCGGAGTGGTACGATCTGCATGTTGCAAAGGAAGGGGATTTGTGTCCTAAATGCAATACCTCACTGATTATGGATAAAGTCATTGAAATTGGAAACATATTCAAATTAGGGACAAAATATTCCTCTGCTTTGAATGCTGTATTCCTGGACAAGAACGGACAGGAAAAACCGATCATCATGGGCAGTTACGGAATCGGGCCGGCAAGGATCGCTGCTGCAGCCATTGAGCAAAACAATGATAAGGACGGTATCATATGGCCCAGGAGCATAGCCCCCTTTGATGTCGAGATTATTCCTTTAAACCTGAATGACAGCAGGACAAAAGAGATCGCCGAGTCTCTTTATAAAGAACTAGTACAAAGAAAAGTAGAAGTGCTTTTCGATGACAGGGATGAACGGCCTGGAGTGAAATTTAAGGATGCGGATCTTATCGGCATTCCCGTACATGTAGTTCTGGGTGAAAAGTCGTTGAAAGAAAATAACATTGAGTTAAAAACACGCCGCACAAAAGAATCCAGGAAGATATCTGTGGAAAATGCATTGAACGAGATTTTGAAGATGGTCCGGGAGGAATAAGATCACGGACTGTTCTGTTCCAAAAGCTGCCATAGATATCGGGACAAATACCATCAGGCTCCTCATCGGTTGCATTGTCGACCGGAAGTTGCTCCGCATGTACGTTGCCAGAGAAGTTACCCGCCTTGGCAAAGACTTGTTGAAGACAAAGAACCTCAACGATGAAAGTATAAGAAAAACAATAGTATCTCTCAGAAGTTTTAAAGAAGAATGTAAAAAGCGCAAGGTTCAGAATATCAGTGCTGTGGGTACGAGCGCACTTCGGGATGCTCGAAATAGCAAGATTTTCTTAAAGGAAGTAAAAAAGCAAACTGACATTGAAATCCAGATCATCTCCGGAGGAAAAGAGGCAGAACTGACGTTAAAAGGAGTACTTGGAAATGAGGGCCGGAATCTCTCTGCTGCCGTAGGCCCTCTATATGTCATTGATATCGGCGGAGGAAGTACTGAGTGGATATTCTCTTGTAATTCAGCTGATTATGAGTGTCCGGCTTTTCAAAGAACAGAGATAAAAATGGATAGTCTCCAGATAGGCGCTGTAAGGCTTTTAGAGAAGTTCCTGCACCATGATCCTCCTCTCCCTGAAGAGCTGGCCCGGATAAAAGACTATATTCATGAAGCTGTTATCAATTCATTTGTAAATCACGGCATGAACGATTCACAAGACACAGGCATGGTGAAAGGCCTGATTGCAACCGGCGGGACAGCAACAACAATCGCTGCCATTGATCTTGAACTTGAAGAGTATGCAGGAGAGAAAGTCCATATGCACAGGATTTCCCGCCCTGCCCTCAGGGAAATTTACTTGAAACTATCTAAAGTTCCTATAGATCAAAGGATTAAGATAAAAGGGTTAGAGTCCGGAAGGGTTGACATCATACTCCCCGGAATCTTGATTCTGCTGGGCATTATGGATATTGTAAGGGCAGATGAGGTGACCGTTAGTGATTACGGGCTTCTGGAAGGGATAATACTGTCTGATTAAGTCTTATCTTTTACAATATCATCAGGGAGATAGGCAACTATTCCTCATGTTTCACCAAAATATTCAGGGACTGCCCCAATTCCCGTAACGCCTCAGGGGAAAGGGGCTCCGGAATGTGTGCGACTTCGGCATATTATCTATTCTCCGGCTAAAGTCGGAACTATTTCTGCCTCAACCGCAACGTTAAGACATTTTATGCGCAGATAATTGCTCAACATACAGAAGACATCTACCCAGGAACGCGCTGATTTGTCTCCAGCTTCTGCTTTAGCCTGCATCTTCTCGAACAGTTGTTCTTTAAGGGAGAAAAACATGTTCTGGGCCTTCCACAGGTTAAGATCAAGGGCCAGGGGTTCAATAAGATTGAGAATATATGATATTTTCTTAAAAAATGCTGTGTCTTCCGGACCCTCTTTGACTCTTTCAATAACGGAATCGATCCATAATGATGCAACATACCCTATCATTGCTTTGTCAAGTTTTAGAGACCATTTCTGGGACTCCAGTATCAGCCTTCCCAGTTTCTCTTCATCTAAATTTACCGATTCGAATATTCTCTTCATGTCTACATTCACTATATATTCGGATGCGAGAAAGATAGATACCGGGATCGGGATATTCAGTGAGCTGAGAAAATTCATGACCGGATTGTTCTGTTCGTATATCTGGCGGTAGGATGACTCTATGCCGCCATGTGTCAGTTCAAGTATAAGGTTGATCACCTTCCGCTGCTCATCTCGGAAGAGATGCCAGAGGGAATAATTGTTGATCCCGAAATGCTTGTCCATAAGTTGGAGAATCTCCGTAGCATCTCCCCGCTCAAAGGCGGCACGCATTTCCTGCTGCATGATGGAAAACGCCCCATCGCCTGAATAATCCTTTATGCCTCCGTTTATATTGTGGTCACCGAGGTGCAGGACAGCAAAGTTTTTTTCCTGTTCATCCCAGGTGAAGTCGGAACGTATTTTCGCTCTGCCAGTTGCAAGAGTGAATTTGCCGGCCTTAACCTTTTCATACACATCGCTTTTTACCGTAAAATGATAAATGTTCATGTATTCCGGGTATTCCTCAAAGAGAGAGGAAATTGCGTAATGGGCCGCCACACGCGTGAGGTCTATTTTTGTAGGCATAACGAATTTCTCATACACCGCGGCTCCGTTGGAAAACACATTGCTCGGGGCGTTCTGCAGTTCAGCTATGAACTGCGGTTCAAGAGGAAAACTGAATATCTCCTCCGCCCTCTGCATCGCCTTCGAGGCATATTCAATCACCTGCACCGTTTCAATCCCTGATATCTCGTCAAAAAACCACCCGCAACTGGTGTACATGAGCATTGCATGCCTCTGGAGTTCGAGGAGTTTCAATACCCTCTCCTTTTCAGTTTCTCGAAGTTCCCTGGCCGCATGGCTTTTCAAGAACTTTTCCACATTATCCCGTGACCTGTCTAGAATAACCTCTATATAATCATCCCGTGCGGTCCAGGGGTCTTTGAGGTACTTCAACGTCTCACGCTCATAGGGGACTATCAGCTGATCGCGCAGTTTATCCAATGCGTCTCTCAGGGGTTTTCTCCACTGTTGATGCCATCCCCGGCGACCGGTATTGCAGCCGCAATCGTTTCTCCACCGTTCTACTCCGTGGATGCAGCTCCATGACGAGTTCTCGAATATCCGCACTTCATGGATTGGAGAATGTTTTTCCAGGAACTCGCCGTAATTGACCACCTTTGCCAGGTTGTGTGATTCAATGTAATGCAGGCAGAAGGCCAGGGCCATATCTCCGAAGCGGTGGTGATGCCCATAGGTTTCTCCATCCGTTGCAATATGGACCAACTGGGGCTGGTCCCTCCCTTCAGAAAACGCGCTCATCAGGCGCTGGGCAAAGCCCTCCCCGCTCCTCAGCATTCCTTCAAAGGCTATTCCCTGGGATATCGGGCCATCATAAAAATAGATGCTGATTGATCTCCCGGACGGCAGTTTGCAGAGGTATATCGTAGTAGGATCAATTCTGCCTCCGGAAACGTCCTGCCATTCGCCGGATGCACCCAGCTTCCTGACAGCCTTTGCCTGGCGCGGAGCAAGGATCGTAAATTTGATCCCGTATTCAGCGAGCATATCGAGGGTTTCAAGGTCAACAGCAGTTTCAGGCAGCCACATGCCCTCAGTGCGCCGCCCGAATCTCTTCTCAAAATCCCTTATTCCCCAGATAATCTGGGTCCTTTTGTCCCTGCTGTTTGCAAGGGGCATTATCATGTGATTGTAACACTGTGCAATAGCAGAGCCGTGTCCGGAGAACTTCTCCCTGCTGAGCTTGTCCGATTCGATGATGCTTTCATAAGTGCCCGGCTGATTTTCCTCCATCCAGTCCAGGAGTGTCGGCCCGAAATTGAAGCTCATATTGGCGTAGTTGTCGAATATACCGATAATATACCCTTCTCCATCGAGTAGCCGCGAGGCGGCATTGGGGGCATAACATTCTGCGGTGATCTTTTCGTTCCAGTCATGGTAGGGATAGGCTGAATCCTGCACTTCCACCTCTTCCAGCCAGGGGTTCTCACGCGGAGGTTGATAGAAATGGCCGTGAATACAGATGTATTTATCCATTTTCTCCTTCCTTTTGGAATACAGCAAAACTGTGTTCTCTTATAAAAAAGGCCTCATGCGGTCTCAACTCCATCGGCAGAAGGCCCCCTGGACCATTCCACACGGTATCTGATGAATCAAACACCTTCTTCCACTTCCCATCAGGAAGAAAGTGTCTTACCTGGCTGCGCGTGTCAGCTATATTGAAATTGAGAATACAGAAAAACCGGCTCTCTTGTTCGTTTTCCCACCTCCTCAGAAAAATGATCCTGTCCTCTTCCAGCGCATCCGCAGAAAGCTTGTCCTTGCTGCAATTGGAAAGCGCGGGAAAGCCCTTCCTGAGTGAGATCAGCGCCTTGTAAAACCCGAGCATGGTTTTGTGCTTTCCCCGTTTTCTTGCCTCCCAGTCCGTTTTCGATTCGAGGAAGGTTTCCTCTCCTTCGGGATCAGGCGGTTCCGCCTCCCATGCAAAGGAGGTAAATTCGGATTTTCTCCCCTCACGTACCGCCCTGATCAACCCGGGATCAGAATGGTTGACAAAATACCGGAACGGCGCTTCCTCCCCGTATTCCTCCCCCATAAATAAAAGCGGAAGAAAAGGAGAGAGGAAAACAGCGCCTGCTGCCAGCTTTAAAGCCTCAAAATGGACAAGCCCGGCAAGGCGCCCGCCTGCCATACGGTTTCCTACCTGGTCATGGTTCTGCGAAAAAACGACAAAACGGCAGCCGGGGATATCTGTTGAAGGCTGCCCGCGTCTGCATTTTCTGTAGGCAGAGTATTCTCCGGAGAATACGAACCCTTCACGAAAGGACTTTGCAAGCTGTCCCACACTGCCGAAATCAATATAATAACCCTCTTTTTCTCCTGTAAGGAGTGCGTGGATACAGTGGTGAAAATCATCACACCATTGCGCATCAAGGCCGAAGCCCCCCCTCCCCTTCGGCCTTATAAGTTTGGGATCATTCTGGTCGGCCTCGGCAATGAGAAAACACTTTCGCCCTGCCTGCTCTGCCGAGGCGCGCACTTCATCGGCAAGCTCCTGAAGAAAGGGATAGGCATTGATGTCATAAATCCTGTCGGCAGCATCCATGCGCAGCACGTCGATGTGATACTGCAGGAACCAGTAGTTCGCATTCTGGATGAAAAAATTCCTCACCTCGTCGCTGTACTCTCCATCAAAATTCATGGCCTGTCCCCAGGGAGTCTTGTATTTGTCGGTATAATAGGGGCCGAATTTGCTTACATAATTACCTTCCGGCCCCAGATGGTTGTAGACAACATCAAGCTTTACTGCAATGTTTCTCTTGTGGCATTCATTGACCAGCCTTTTCATACCATCGGGACCGCCATAGGAATTCTGCACGGCAAAGGGATAGGCCCCGTCATATCCCCAGTTCCTTACCCCGGGGCATTGCGCTACCGGCATAATGAGCAATGTGTTGATCCCGAGGTCTTTCAGATCATCAAGCCGGGGGATGACCGAACCAAAGGTCCCTTCAGGAGTAAAAGTCCCCACATGGATCTCGTAGATAATCATGCTGCAGAGGTCAATGCCTTTCCAAGCGCCATCTTCCCATTGGAACAGGTTGTGGTCCGTTACTTGTGAGGGGCCGTGAACTCCTTCGGGCTGAAAGTGGGATGCAGGGTCAGGGTACTCCTCAGTCTCATCGATTTTGTACAGGTAAGATGTCCCGGGAGGTACGTTTCCGGCAATAGTCTTCCAGTAGCCCTTGTCACACCTCTCCATAGGAAGTATTTTGTCTTCAGGCGACAGGATATGGAGCTCAACGAGTTTTGAAAAAGGGGCCCATAGGACAAACTCGCAGTTATTATTTCCCAGATAGTGCGCGCCGATTATCATTTCAAGATTCTCCCATGCAAACGGGACAGAAGCTGTTGCAGTTTTTCCCGAAGCGGGATGCGGCAAAGCGTGCGTAAAATCAGTTGCGAACCCTCTCGTTAAATTATAGAGTACAACCGGACGCTCATCAACTGAATATATATAAGATTCATGTCCGGCGCCGGCCTCATAAGCGCAGGAAAAATATGTTATAATCACGTAAATGAGGAAGATTTTCGAGAGACCGCAGAGCCTGAAGAAGACTCCCTTTCGCTACTGCCCCGGGTGCGGCCACAGCCTTATTCACAAGCTCCTTGCCGAAATTGTTGATGAACTCGGCATACGTGAACGTGTTATAGGCATCGCCCCGGTAGGCTGCGCTGTTTTTGCCTATGATTACTTTAATTTCGACATGATAGAGGTCGCTCACGGCAGGCCGCCTGCAGCCGCAACCGGGATAAAGCGCACCCTTCCCGACAGGATTGTTTTCTCTTACCAGGGAGATGGTGACCTTGCGGCAATCGGGACCGCTGAAATTATCCATGCAGCAAACAGGGGGGAAAACATAACAGTCTTTTTTGTTAACAATGCCACGTACGGGATGACCGGGGGACAGATGGCGCCCACGACCCTCTCTGACCAAAGGACAACGACTACACCCAAAGGCAGGGATATCGCCATGGCAGGGCATCCGCTTCATGTCTCGGAAATGCTCGCAACAATAGAAGGCGCCTCCTTCATTGCGCGGACTGCCGTGGATTCCATAAAAAACCTGCTCAACACGAAAAAAATGATGAAGAAAGCAATAGAGTACCAGATCAACGGCAAGGGATTCGGCATGGTAGAGATATTGTCCCCCTGCCCTACTGATTGGGGACTATCCCCGGTAAAGGCCCTTGAATGGCTGCGGTCCAGAATGGCGGATGTCTATAAACTGGGGGTAATCAAGGATAAATGGAAAGGCGTATAATCATCGCGGGTTCGGGCGGACAGGGCGTTCTGTTCCTGGGAAGGCTGATGGCATATTCAGCCATGCTGGGAGGGAAAGAGGTGACATGGTTCCCCGCATACGGGGCAGAGATGAGAGGAGGAACAGCCAACTGCACGGTAATAATCTCCGATGAAATGATAGGCTCCCCTGTCACGGGAAACCCGGACATCCTTATCGTAATGAATAAGGCGTCCCATGATCGTTTTTCGCATCGACTGCTGAAGGGGGGGCTCCTGCTCTATGATTCCTCACTGCTTGCGCTTGACCGGCAAAGAGATGATATCGAGATACTCAACGTCCCTGCAAGCGAAATGTCGGCGTCACTGAAAAATACAAAATCCGCAAATATGGTCCTCCTGGGAGCTTTTGTCGCGGTCAACGGTATGCTGCCCCTCGAATCGGTGATCAGCGCTATTAACGAGATAACCCCATCCCGCAGGAAGGACTCCCTGGCCGCGAACAAAGATTTAATTATGAAAGGATATACATTCATTGAAAATAAGAAAAGCAACCGTACCTGACATAAAACAAATTCATAAATTCGTAAATGAATTTGCGCGAAAGGAAGAAATGCTCCCACGGGCGCTGAACGAACTGTATGAGGGTATGCGGGATTTCGTGGTCTATGACGACGAGGGGATAATCAAAGGAGTCTGTGCCCTGCGCATTCTGTGGGAAGACCTTGCGGAAATCAGGTCCCTTGCCGTTCGGGAGGAGTACCAAAAGCTCGGCATCGGCAGATCACTGGTTAAAAAATGCCTGAAGGAGGCCAAAGACCTTGGGATAAAGAGGGTGTTTGCGCTTACCTATCATCCCGACTTCTTTAAACATATGGGCTTTAAAGAAACGGCAAAGAACAAGCTTCCCCAGAAGATATGGGGGGACTGCATGAAATGCCCCAAGTTCCCCGAGTGCAATGAACATGCAGTAATCATTCATCTTTAGGCCCGTAGCCGCAGCGCACGAGGCGCGGAATGTCCCGATGCATTACTGCCGGCAGGTTATTGCCCAGCGTCCATTGCCGGTTGGATCCTTATCTCCGTGTGCGAGCGTAGTTCTTCAAGGTGTTTCTTCAGCTGTCTGTTGGTTTCAAGCTCGAACAAATACCGTTCGATTTCGTCCCTTACATATATGTAATCCTTGCCTTTAAAATCTTCCCGGTGCTCGTTATAGAATCTTTCAACATCTTCTTCCCGTATGATAATCGCCGATTTGATTTTGACGTCGACATAATCTTTTAAGATCTCATCTTTTGTAGGCGCTTCAATTCTCATCTTTTTGGCCTCCTTAAGAAGCAGCAGGCTGTTTATCATGGAATTCAAAACTTCATCTTCTGAGATCGCGCTTACTGTCTTTTTCATGCGCACATAGTTTTTTTCAAATTCCGAAAGGGTAATGGCGGTATCATCCACATATGCGACTACCCTGTCGATAAGCCCGGCAGAGGAAGGGACGGTAACGAATAACAAGTAGCAAGTTACGAGTAAACAAATAAATAACGAACGGCGGGCAACCTTATGAGTAACCTTATCAGTAACGAGTGACGAGTCTGAAGACAGTAACGAGTAACGAGTGACAAGTGACGAGTTTTTAGTCTTTAACTTGTAACTTGTAACTTGTAACTTGTTACTGTCTTCAGAGTTACTTGTTACTGGTAACTTGTCACTGTCTTTAAGGTTACTGCCTTTAGAATGCATGTCCGAGACTGAAATGCACGGCACCGGCGCTCTCCCCCTTCTCCTTGTTTAATTTATAGCCGTAATCGACCCGGAAAGGTCCTACCGGCGTGTTGTATCTCAAGCCGAGCCCTGCGGTGTATTTAAGGTCTCCCAGGGATGCCTGGTCCAGTTTCCTCCATACGTTGCCGGTATCGACAAAGGTGACAACCCCGATTCCCCTCCCGATATCATTTCTCAATTCAAGGTTCCCCATGAGAAAGGCATTGCCTCCTGTCGGAGTTCCATCTGCTCCTTTGGGACCGAGGGTATCCTGTTCATAGCCGCGCACCGTGGTCCTTCCGCCGAGGAAGAACCTCTCTACAATAGGCAGTTCTCTTGTAGAGCCGAAGCCATTGGCAGCCCCGCCCCTCAGCGATACGGCGAGAACGGTCCTCTTGCTTAATCCCCGATAGGTATTGATATAGAACACTGATTTCATAAAATCCGTTTCTGAGAACAGTACCGAGGATGCAAATTTAAAGGACAAACCGGCAAGCACCCCCTTCCTGGGCTCAAAGGGATTGTCCCTGGAATCATATATCAATCCGGGGCGAAGGCCGCTTATGACGAGGGTCCCCACATCCTCCCTGCTCAGCACGACATCCGGCTTCACATCAGTGGTATTAACCACTGAGTAATCATAATACAGTTCGGACTTCACAGTATCAGAGAGCTTTTTCTCGACTCCTGAGGAGATCGTTTTCCGCGTCAGCTTGTAGCTGATGTCTCTTGTATCGATATTCAATTCCTTTCTGCTTTCAATAAGCAAAAGTGTTCTGAAAATCAGATCCCTGTTTAAAAATTTAGGTTCATAATAGGAAAAAATATATCTCTGCTCCAGGGTGCCCAGTTCCGTCCTGAACGCCCCCTGCTTGTTCGCTCCAAAGAGGTTCTTGTAGCTCAGGTCCAGGAACCCGCGGTATTTTTCATACTCGCCATACCCGAGTCCGAACTCCACAGCTCCGGCATCAGCCTCTTTAAACCTATAGAGGACATCCCGCTTATTGTCCTCTCTTTCAAGGGGAGTCATTTCCACATCCGTAAAAAGTCCCAGTCTGTATAAACCCTGTCTCTCCTTCAGGAGGAGGCTGTAATCAAAGGGGTTGTCCTGTTTGTGCAACAACTCGTTTTTTATTACATACTGCCGCGTCCTCTCGTTCCCTGTGATAATCGTTTTGCCGAACAAGGTGATATCCCCTTCCTGTACGGTAAAGGAAATATTGGCGGAAGGCCCGGAGATCTCTCTCTCCATGGTCACCTTTGCATCAAGGAAACCGTTTTGGTTGTAGAGTTCCGATATTTTCCTTTTTGCCTCCGACATGTCCACTTCATTATAGGGTTGCCCCGGTTTCAAGGAAATATGTTTCATAATGTCTTCTGTTGTAAAATGCTTATTGCCTTTGACCGCTATCCCGGAAAGAAGCACCTGGGGCCCCTCATCCACAAAGAACTTTATTTCAACTTTGTTTTTCGGCATCTTTATTTCCGGCTCATGGATCTCCATATACAGGTAGCCCATAGCATGGTAGAACTCCACGATATTGTCCATGTCGGTTTCCAAAAAATCGGGATTGTAATTGTCGCCGGGCCTCATAATAAGAAAATTCTTAAGGCCTTCCCTGGGGATGGTTACACCCTCAAATTCGACGGAGCTGACAATATATTTATCACCCTCGAAGACAAAGAACTCTATTGACGTTTTTTCGCCCGCAGTTGTTCTGACAGGCGCAACCTGGGCAAAGGGATAACCGCTCTTGCGATATAAGTCTGTTATCCGGGACGTGGTTTCTTCCAGAAGGTCCTCGCTGAATTCATTCACCTCGAAAAACGGGACTTCTTTCATAAGCGCTTTTGAGGCCAGGGCGCTGTTGCCCATGAATGAAATGATCAGCTTTTCCCCGGTATTCAGCTTAATGTTCAGCAGTCCGTCTTTGTATGAATAGACAAGTACTGTCCCTACATATCCCTCTTTTTTGTAATGCTCGGTAATTTTCCTTACCATCACATCCATTTTCGTTCGGTCGAAAATGTCACCCTTTGAAAGGGGCAATCCGGACTTTACTGCATTGCCGGGCTCGGAAACGACAATATCGTCCACGAGCTCGGGCTTCCCCTCGCGTACGCTGATCACGACCCCGACTTTATTGTTTTTTTCAGGTACTATATGATACGCGACCTCGGAATGCGGGAAACCTCTCTTTGCAAACCCGTTCCGGAGCTCTGCAATGCCATTTTGTATTTTCAGAAAACTCAGTCGCTCTCCCTTAACGGAAGCGAAATGCTTTTTCACATACTTGTTCGAAAAATGATCGTTGCCTTTGATTTTTACAGTGTCGACAATCTTTTTTTCCTTTACAACAACCCTGAGGGATGTTTCAGCTGCGTTCGCGCTCTCAACACGAATGTCCTCGAATATGCCTTTCAGAAATGCTCTTTTGATGCCCTCTTTCAGATCAGCTTTATTCAGCGGACTGCCCGTACGGATATCCAGGAGATAAAGCAACTCTTCCTTTGAAATTGAAGACAAGCCTTTTATTTCTATTTTTTGCACGGGCCGCAGCACTTCGGCCTGCGCACGTGAATCTGCGCCGCCAAGGAAAAAACAAGAGACAGCAGCCATCACGAAACAGATGGCGAACAACGGACATCTTCTCCGGTCAGCGGGAAGCCGTTTTCTTTTATTTAAATTCAAATCTGAACTTGACATCTCCGCCAAGACCGCCCCTCTCGTCTCTCACTCCCACAAGAGACGTGTTCTTCCCTAAAAGGTATTCCAGCTTCCATATCTGTTCCTCGCCGGTTGCCACGGACGCACTGTATGTCACGTAGAATTTATCAGCCATAAGTCTTTTTGCGATCGTAACCCGGGGAGATACTGTTCCAGTGTACTTGGATACGTAGGGGTCTATCTGAACACGATCGAATCCCGTGATGGTTTTCACCCGCTCCTCAATAACGTCCTGCAGTTTGCCTGTCAGAAAAGAGGTGGCTTCGCCTGCCCCGATGCCTCCTTCCAGCCCTTTCAGGTTCTTTCCGATATCTCCTACTGTAAGAAGGCTGAAAATGTCGGTCTCATTCAATGCCGGGTCGGACGAAAGGGAAAGGTTGAATTGCTCAACATATCCGTCAAGGCTGAGCCTGACACTATAATTTCTTACCCTTGTTTCAGCCACAATGTCAAAGTAGGGGCGTATCTGGTTCGGGGTTGAAAAATCAACCGCAGCCTTCAATATCTTGAATTCGTTGTTCCTGAAGTAAACGATCCCATCTTTTGCCTCTATCTTGCCGAATATGACCGGTTGGCCCACTGTGCCCCTCAGGAGGACATCCATTTTCATGGAAGACTTTGCAACATTATTATCAATGACAAGGTTCGCGCCCGCTACCCTGATATTCAGGTTTGTCGTGTCCAGCCGTGTAGGTTCCACCCTGGGCCTTTCGCGTTGACGCACTTTAAGCAGCCAGCTTTTCCATTCTATCCTCTCCGAGTACTTCGCTCTCTTTACAATAATATCCCCCAGGATATTC
>JAJZPZ010000086.1 GCA_021847795.1 Nitrospirota bacterium | reverse complement strand
CAGTACCAGAGTTGGATCCAACCAGACCGCCGACATTATAGCTACTGCCGGCCACACTACCAGAGATAGCAGCGTAGCTGGCGCTGATGTCACCATAGTTGGCTCCAACCAGACCGCCGACATAGTTACTGCCTCTCACACTTCCACCGCTATTAATGATGGCGTAGCTGTTGTCGATCGAGGCAGTACCGTATCTCCCATCGTTCTTTCCGACCAGTCCGCCGACATTATCACCGGTGCCGGTCACATTTCCATTGCTATTAATAGTGCTATTAATAGTGGCGTAGCTGTTGTTGATGGCGCCATAGTTAGCTCCAACCAGACCGCCGATATTCTTGGCTCCGCCTACAGTGCCCGAAATAATGGCGTAGCTGTTGTCGATGGCGCCATAGTTGGCTCCAACCAAACCGCCGATGCCGTACTTGCCGCCGCCGGAATTGCCGTACACACTACCGGAGATTGAGGCGTAGCTGCCATTCTGAATGGTACCGTTGGAGTCGTTGTATCCAACCAGACCGCCCACATTATCACCGGTGCCGCTTACACTTCCACCGCTATTAATGATGGCGTAGCTGTTGTCGATGGTGCCATAGTTAGCTCCAACCAGACCGCCGACTCTGTTGCCATAGCCGTATACACTTCCGGAGATGGTGGCGTAGCTGTTGCTGATAGTACCGCCATTGTTGTATCCCACCAGACTGCCGACATAATTTTGGCCGGTTATCTTCACTCCGGTGAGCCCCACATTGCGGATGGTTGCGCCGCTGATGTAGCCGAACAACCCGACGTTATCTGTCACAGAGCGATTGACGTAAAGCCCGTCGATGGTGTGGCCGAGCCCGTCGAAGATACCTGTGAAATTATTTACATTGTCACCAACAGGTGAAAAGCCGGAGCCGGCATTCCAGCCGTCTGCGCCGTTTGTACCATATGTCGGGCTTGCATCAATATTGCTGCCCAAGGCGTAATAACCGCCGAGATTATTGCCATAGCCCATGCCTTGCAGCGTGTCGGCTCCCGAGTTTTCATCACCCGCATTGCCAACGCTGTTGATGACAGTGTAACCATGGCCATTGATTGTGAGGAATCCGGGGCCGGAGCGGTAGCCTTGGGTCAGATCCGAGGCATCCACCGGGAAATCCACCCTCCCCTTGAACGTGCCGTCGGGATTGAACCCGACATTCACCTTGCCGCTGCCCGGCTCAAGGTCAAGGGAAGCCGTGCCGGATGCGGTCATGACGGCATTGATGTTCACATCACCGCTGGTCGTTTGGAGTGTAAGCAGATGGGCGCTCCAGGAAACATTATCATTGACGTATATGTTCTCGTCTGCCAAAATGGTGCGACCCGTTAAAGAGAGGGAGTCGGATACCTGCTGTCCGGTTTCATCGCCTCCGCTTGCTGCGATTGTGTAGTTAGTGGGATCGAGCAGCCACATTCCAATCTTGCCGTAGGGCGCACGCGTGGTAACGCGGGTTGTATCCGCTATATGCACCCTCCCCGCAGAGGTCTCGACGAACCCTCCGTCTCCTCCGTTGGGGGCAGAAGCATCGAGCGTGCCGCCGACATTCACGGCGCCGTTCTGCATGTCGCCCAGGAGCTTTATGACGCCTTTGACGTTCTCTATGGTCTGAGCCTGGATTATTCCTTCATTGTTGACCACTGCGCTCGTCAGGGAGTTGGCGGCTTTTGCGTTCATGATCACAAGACCGCCGTCCGCCTGCACCAGGTTCTTATTGTCTATAAGGGCGTTCACTGCCCCCTCGTCCACCGTGAAGTTGATGAGCCCGTCTCCGTTGAAATCGAGCGTCACCTGGTCCCCGGCAGCCATGGCCACAGTGCCCATCTTTGCGAAGATTATCCCCTCGTTTATCACCTGCGGGGCCAGCAGGGCAATGTACCCTCCCTTGCCTGCCGTGATGCTTCCCTGGTTATTTATGCTTCCCGCGCCGCCTGCGTTGTAAAACCTGTAGTTGCCGTTCATAAAGTCTTTGTCGTTCAGGCTCAGGGTAGAGGCGACGATTCCGCCGGCATTCACGCTCGCCGTGGGACCGAAGACTATGCCGGAGGGGTTCAGCAGGAATACCTGCCCGTTGGCGGTCAGCCTGCCGTAGATGGCCGACGGATCGGCAGACAATACCCGGTTCAATGCAATGGCAGAGCTGTTCGGCTGGTTGAAATTGACCCCTGCGTTTTGGCCGATATTAAAGGTTTGCCAGTTGATTACTGCCTTCTGACTGGACTGGCTGACGTCCATGTTGTTGCCGTTTGTATTGATGGACGCCTGCCCCTGGGCCACCTGCCCGCCTGTGGGCAATGCATTAGGCGCAGGGGGCGCGGCAAAGGCTATGTTCCCGGCGGCAAGTCCCGCCGCCATTGCTGCTGCAATGACTCCTCTTGCGAAGCCGCGCAACACGCTCTTCCCCTTTCCCCGTGCTATCTCCGCCACGGCAATGTAACTCTTGAGCCGTTCGCTCCAAACCAACCGGTATATCCTGTTCATAGAAGAATGATTATTCATTTGCCCCTCCAAAACTTTGCACCGGTAGTATACATAAGCCCTGCCTTACAATGTCAATTTGCAGAAACAGGGAAATAGGAACGACAGCATATATAACGACGAAATTGTTTAATATCCTACATTTCCGGAGCTCCATATTCCTATAAGTGAGTTGGAAATCCTTGGTTATCAACGCCCCATCAGGCCGGCGCCTCTTTTGCTCATATAAAAAGAAAAGATCAGGGAGAGGTGACATTATGATACCGCGGTTGACGATACGCAAGGGCAAAAGCATCATTGAGAGCCATCCGTGCTTTTCAAAGGAGGCGCACCACAGGTTCGGCAGGATTCATCTGCCCATTGCGCCTGCCTGCAATATACAATGCAAATACTGCATAAGAAAGTACGACTGCGCCAATGAATCGAGGCCAGGGGTTACGAGCAAGGTTTTCAGCGTGCAGGAGGCGCTCGAAAGGGTGCGGCTCCTGGTGGAGAGGAATGCACGCATCAGCGTTATCGGCATAGCGGGCCCCGGAGATCCCCTTGCGAACAATGCAACCTTTGAGGTGCTCAAGGCAGTCAATAAGGAGTTCCCGGAACTCATTCTCTGCGTGTCCACCAACGGGCTCCTGCTTACTGACAGGCTGGAGGACATCATAAAGTCCGGGACAAAAAGCCTGACGGTGACTATCAATGCCGCAACGCCGGAAACAGCGGAAAAAATTTATTCCTGGGTTTTTTATCACGGCAGGCAGTACCTGGGCATGGATGCTGCGGAACTGCTCGTACGCAACCAATGGAGGGGCCTCGGGAACGCCATTGATGCCGGGCTCATCGTAAAGGTCAACAGCGTTCTCATCCCGGGGATCAACGATAACGAACTTCCCCTTATAGCACAGCTGGCTGGAAAGAAAGGCGCGGACCTTATGAACATCCTGCCCCTGATTCCGCAGGCTGAATTCGGGCGCCTGCAAAGGCCCTCGCGGGAAGAAGTAAGCAGGATGCGGGAGGATTGCAAGCCTCATATGCCCCAGATGACCCATTGCAAGCAGTGCAGGGCCGATGCCTTCGGAATTTTGGGGGAAGACAAGGACATGGAGCTTGAGGCCTTAAATGCAAAGATCGGCGAGGATTATTGCGAGATGATTAATTAGCTTTACAGTTTTCCTGATGCGAAGGAGGAAGAAAATGAGCACAGTTTCAACGCTCGGAGAGGTGGAGCTTGAGCGCTATCGCAGGCAGCTTATGCTTGGCGGCTTCACCAAGACACATCAACAGAAGCTGAAAGACTCAACCGCGCTTATCGCCGGGGTCGGCGGCCTCGGCGGGACCGCCGCGCTTTATCTTGCAGTTGCGGGCATCGGGAAGATGATCCTTGCCCATTACGGAAACCTGACACTCTCCAATATGAACAGGCAGATACTCATGAGGCACGACTGGATTGGGAAAAGCAGGGTCATGCAGGCGATAAAAACCATCGAAGGCATTAATCCCGACGTGGAAATGGAAATATTCAATGAAAGGACTTCTGAAACCAGCGTTGAAAAGTTCCTGGCCGGTGCGGACATCGCGCTTTCGGCACGCCCCAATTTCCATGAACGAAGAATATTCAACAATGCCTGTGTCAGGAAAGGCATCCCGATGATCGAGGCGGCCATGAACGGCATGGAGGGGTATCTTTTCAATATAATTCCCGGTATAACTCCATGTCTCAATTGCCTGTACCCCGACGATGATCCCGGATGGGAGGAACTCGGGTTCCCTGTTTTGGGGGCCGTATCCGGCGCCCTGGGATGCCTCGTGGCTATCGAAGCGATTAAGCTGCTTACCGGATTCGGAAAACCGTTGCTGTCACGGATGCTTGTCTTCAATACAATGGATATGGAGTTCAGGAAGCTTAATGTCCGTAGAGATCCAAATTGCGAGGTGTGCCGAAATACGTAGAAAAATTACTTCGGTATTTATAGTATTGCTGCTGTTGTGCACAAGCGTACATGCAGGACCTGAACGCGAGATAACAGTCTCCGCGGCCACAAGCCTGAAGAACGCCTTTGAAAAAATCGGGAAGCTCTTTGAGGCGAAACACAAACCGGACGGCAGGAAGATACTCGAAAAGTATGGGTTTAAGGTAAGACGCTAAAAAACTAAAACACGGCAGGAACATATGGACAACCCGGTATTTTTTCCAATGCGGCTTTCCCTTCAGGTAGCGGCGGTTGCGACTTTTTTTATCATAATCACCGGGGTCGCTGTCGCCTATTTTCTCGCACGCCGGGACTTCAGGGGCAAGGAACTCCTGGACATGCTCTTTACCTTGCCCCTCGTGCTGCCGCCGACCGTTACCGGATATTACCTGATAATCATATTCGGACGAAACGGTTTTGTAGGGAAGCCCCTCTATGAGCGGACGGGCTGGAGTATAATGTTCACCTGGTACGCGGCCGTGCTTGCCTCTTTTGTGGTCGCCCTGCCCCTTATGATAAAAACTGCGCGGGCGGCAATAGAGTCGGTCGACAAGAACCTTATTAACGCTTCCTATACACTGGGCCATACGGAACTTGAAACCGCCATGAAGGTAATCCTCCCCCTGGCAAAAAGGGGCATCATTGCAGGCGCAGTCCTCTCCTTTGCCAGGGCCATGGGCGAATTCGGGGCGACCCTGATGGTGGCGGGGGACCTCCCCGGAAAGACCGATACCATGCCCCTTGCCATCTATTCCCTCGCAGGCAGCGGCGAATGGTCCGGGGCCAATACGATGGTAATATTGCTGACCGCCATATCAGGGGCCTTTCTCTACCTTGCAAACAAGTACACCAGGAGAACCATCTGATGGGCCTATCAGTCAGACTGATGAAAAAGGTACGAGGGTTCACGCTGGATGTCGCATGGGAAATAGGAAACGAACTTGCCGTTCTCTTCGGTTGTTCCGGCGCAGGGAAATCCATGACCCTTCAGCTGATTGCAGGCCTTGCAGTTCCGGATAAAGGGCGCGTACACGTTGGAGACAGGACCCTGTTCGACAGTTCCGCCGGGATAAATATCCCTCCCCGGAAGCGCTCCATGGGATATGTATTCCAGGACCTGGCCCTGTTCCCCCATATGACCGTAAAGGAGAATATAGCTTACGGCCTTGACAGACCGGAAAGGACCCGGGGTGAAGCCGGGGTAGTACAAATGATCGATGCATTCCACCTCAATAAACTGGAGGACAAGCTTCCTTCTGAAATATCGGGAGGCCAGAAGCAGAGGGCAGCCCTTGCAAGGGCCCTGATACGGAGGCCTGACGCGCTCCTCCTGGACGAACCCTTTTCAGCATTGGACACCCACCTGCGCGCCGAGATGCGAAGCCTGCTCAAAGACACAAGGGAGAAATTCAATGTGCCGGTCATATTGGTGACCCATGATGTTTTCGAGGCGCGTTCGATGGCTGATACGATAATAGTTTATTCCAACGGCAGGATAGCACAGACCGGCACTCCCTCCGGGGTGTTCGACTGTCCGGCAAATTCCGAAGTCGAGGGTCTTGTTGATGCCGGGGGACTTTTCCTTCCGTCCCAAAAGCCGGCGTTTTGATCCATCGGACATCCAACACGACGCCATAAGCTTCTATCCGTAAGAATATCTTCACGCCCACTGTCCTGTTCCCCATCCGTCCGCTGCCGCAAGACGGTATACCCTTTCGTATTAAACCATACAAAGTTGTAGCACTATACAATTTTGTAGCAGCGCTTGCATTTGTTTTTCTTTATGAAACAATAGAATACAGTTTGGCATGCTTTTGGCTATACCTGATGAAGGAACACTATATGAAAGGTAACGCCCATGGATACATTGAAAGACAAAGTGAAGGAGATGGAGAGGGAGGAAATTCTTACCGCCCTCAGGGAAAGCAACTGGGTGATGGCAAAGGCAGCACGAAGGCTCGGCATTACGGAAAGAATGATCGGGTGCAAAATTAAAAAAAACGGCATAAAAAAGGGGAGTGAGGGAGAAAAGACAGTAAGCGACAATTAGGAGCACGGCAGCGCAAAAGTAAGGAGAGTACAGGCGTCAGCCTGGATAAAAAACGTGGAGGGGACAATGAAAAACACCAGGAATCTTATATGCGTAATTTTTATTGCAGCTATGATGTTTGCTGCGGGCAGCCTGTATGCCGGGGAGCAGAAACCGGCACAAACGGAAGCGCCCGGGTCCGGCGGCATCACCCCGGATGATATCAAAAAAGCACTGGGCATGAGCATCTATCTGCAGGGCGGCTATACCTACAATTTCGCAAACCCCGATTCGCAGGAAAACCGCCTGAGGGTATTTGACCATAAGGCGAACAGCTTCACCCTTGACCTGGCCCAGATTGTCTTTACAAAGGACGCGCCGGTGGCCGGCCTTGGCTACAAGCTCAAGCTCTCTGCCGGAGAGACCGCAAAGTTCATACATGCAACCGGCCTTGGAATTTCCGCCGGCGATGACCCGAACAAGAGCGACGCCTTTGACCTTACCGAAGCGTATATGTCTTATGTAGCCCCGCTGGGCAAGGGCCTCAGGTTCCAGTTCGGGAAATTCGTCACTATGCACGGCGCTGAAGTGATCGAGGCAAAGGACGACATGAACTACTCGCGTGGCCTGCTCTTCAATTACGCAATACCCTTCACCCATACGGGCCTGCTGGTGGGATATCCATTCAGCGACAAAGTGACCGCCGGTGCATATGTAGTGAACGGGTGGGACAATTTCAACGATGAGGGCAACAGCAAGACCCTTGGCCTTAGTATCAACCTGACCCCTGTCGAGCAGTTTTCAGCCGCGATCAATCTCATGAACGGCCGCGAGTTGCTGGGGACCATCAATACGAACCGGTTCCTCTCCGATACGGTAGTCACGGTAAAACCCATAAAAAATTGGACGTTCGTGGTGAATACCGACTACGCAGTTCAGTCCAATGCAGGTCTTAACGGCAGGGATGCAAAGTGGTACGGCGTGGCAGGCTACGTGAAGTATGATTTCACTGATCTCATAAGCACGTCTGTAAGGGCCGAATATTTCAAGGACCCAGACGGAGTAAGGACCGGCACGGTGCAGACGGCAAAGGAGATCACCCTGACCCCTGAATTCAAAGTGGCGAAGGACCTCATTGTCAGGCCGGAATACAGGCACGATTGGTCCGGCAACGAGGTTTTCGATTCACACCGCATCGCCCTGAATAAAAAGAGCCAGGACACCATCGCCCTCGGCATGATGTATACGTGGTAATGAATCGCCATAAGGAGAAATGAAATGAAACGAATAGTAGTTGTTCTAATGATGATGTTGCTGTTTTCGGCAGTCGCCGTGTTCGCTGAAGAGAAGTCCAACCCTCCCACTCCCCCGCAGGCTGAGCAGGCACAACCTGCTCAGCCTGCTGCTCCGGCGCCGGCCCCAGTGGCTGCTCCGGCCCCGGAGCCCAAACCGGACCCATCGGGGGCAAAAAATGCGGGCCATACCATGTTTACGGCATAGGCATGCTCGGCTACTGGATCTGCGGCTTTGCCCTCCAGATGGGAGGAAGGAGGAGGAGGCGCTGCCCGGACATCATATCCCTATGGCAATTACCGGTTGTTTCATTCTCGCCTTCGGCTGGTTCGGGTTCAACGCGGGTTCTTCTCTTGCAGGTGGTGACCTGAGAATCGGCGTTATCGCAACAAACACCATGCTCGCATCGGCATCGGGAGCGCTCTTTGCCATGTTTTATATGTGGATGTTTTACGGCAGACGGGACATACGGGGACGGCCTGAACAGTGTAACAGGAACAGTTAAGGGATTATTCTATGGGGATGCATCCCAGTTCATGGCGCAAATTGCCGGTGTGGTTACGAACGCGGTATTTGTGTTCGCCGTCATGTATGTGTTTTTCAAGATACTCGATAAAAGCGTTCCTCTCAGGGTCCCTGCGGAACTGGAACTCGAGGGGCTCGATCAGGCGGAAGTGGCGGTCACTGCTTATCCGGACTTCCACATCACGAAAACACACCGGTAATTTGGAGGAACCATGAAAAAGATAGAAGCCATAATCAAGCCGTTCAAACTCGATGAAGTAAAAGACGCCCTCAACAGCATAGGCATCCAGGGCATGACCGTTACCGAAGTGAAAGGCTTCGGCAGACAGAAAGGCCACGTCGAACTCTACCGGGGCGCGGAGTACGACATCTCCTTTATCCCGAAGGTGAAGATGGAGCTTGTCATACCCGATGACATGCTGGAAAAGGCAGTGCTTACCATACAGGAAAGGGCAAAGACCGGCAAGATCGGGGACGGCAAGATCTTCGTATCCTCTCTGGAAGAGGTGGTCAGGATCAGAACAGGCGAGAAGGGCGAAACAGCGATTTAGGCAGTATGGAAAAAGGCGGCATGTGTACTTAACCATGCCGCCTTTTTGCGGGCGCTTTCCTACAAAATTGGACCTACAAATTTGTACGCGATACAATATTGTAGGGCAGGTCATTCCGGAATTATCTTATAAAACAACCAACACACATCTGGCACGCTTTTCGCTATCCCCATCTCAGGAATTCATCATGGACTCTTTGAAAGACAAGATCAAGGAAATCGAAAGGGAAGAGATCATCAATGCCCTGGAGTCATGCAGATGGATAATGGCCAGGGCGGCAAGGAAGCTCGGCATAACCGAGCGTATGATCGGTTACAAGGTCAGGAAATACGGCATCGTGAAGGAGAGTGACGGAAAAGCAATACCGGATGATAAGAAAGAAGCGCTTCACATAAATAAGTCGCCAAAAGAAGAATAAAGGAGGGAAATATGAAGTGGTCGGCAGTCATCTTAATAATAACAAGTTTATTGTGCATTTCAGGGTTTGTCCTGGCTGAAGATCAGCCGCAGCCCGCACCGGCGGTCCAGGCAGTTCCGGCCCCGGCCGCAGCGGCTGCACCGGCCCCTAAGATCGACACCGGGGACACGGCATGGATGATTGTCGCAACAGCCCTGGTCATGCTCATGTCGATACCGGGACTGGCGCTTTTTTACGGGGGCCTCACAAAGCGCAAGGACACCCTCAATACCATTGCCATGACCTTTGTCGCCTTCTGTATTGTAAGTGTTCTCTGGGTCATCTATGGTTATACCTTTGCCTTTGGGGATGATATTGCGGGCATAATAGGGCGTCCTGCAAAACTGCTCCTTTCGGGCGTAGGGCCAAACAGCATTACGGATCTCGCAAAGACAATTCCCGAGTATATATTCATCGTGTACCAGCTTACCTTTGCTGCAATTACCGTGGCGCTTGCCAGCGGCGCCTATATTGAGAGGATGAAGTTCTCGGCCTGGGCGCTCTTTTCCATCCTCTGGATGACGATCGTATACCTCCCTGTAGCGCATTGGGTTTGGGGGAACGGGTTCCTTGCGAAGCTCGGGGCACTGGACTTTGCAGGCGGGACAGTCGTGCATATCAACGCGGGTATTGCGGCCCTGGTAGGGGCCTTGATGCTCGGGAAAAGGCGGGAGCAGAAACTTATCCCCCATAATCTTACCATGGTGGTTACCGGCGCCGGCCTCCTCTGGTTCGGGTGGTTCGGGTTCAATGCCGGGAGCGCCCTGGCTGCAAACGGCCTCGCAGGCGCGGCCTTTATCAATACCAATACCGCTACCGCAATGGCGGCAGTGGCCTGGATGTCCGTGGAATGGATACACTCCAAAAGGCCTACGGTCCTCGGGCTTGCATCGGGCGCGGTTGCAGGTCTTGTCGCCATAACCCCGGCTGCAGGATTTGTAAATGTAACCGGCGCTCTTGTCATAGGAATTGCAGCCGGTTTTGTCTCTTTCTTATCCGTGACTGTGGTTAAGTCCAAATTCAGGTACGACGACACCCTCGATGCATTCGGCATCCATGGGGTTGCAGGGATGCTCGGCGCAATCCTTACAGGGATATTCGCCGATCCCTCGATCAACGAGGCCGGCAAGGGACTCCTCTACGGCAATCCCAGGCAGCTCCTGATCCAACTGATAGCAATCGGGGCGACCGTAGTCTACAGCGCAGTGGGAACATTCATCATATTTCTGATCGTAAAGGCGCTTGTCGGGATACGGGTAGATGCCGAAGATGAGGTTGTCGGGCTTGATGAAAGCCAGCACGGCGAGAAGGCGTATAACTTATAAAATAAAGTGACAAGTGACATCAACACCAGCAACAAGTAACGAGTGACGAGTTCTGGATTCCTACAAAAATGTATCTCCTACATTTTTGTAGGAATTCGCCATCCCGCTGTTTTGTATCGGACAAGCCGGTTGCCCCCCGGGAATCCTACAAATTTGTAGGATTCCCGGGGGCCCCCCTTAATCAATTAAGCAATAAAATCAACACAATCATCCCTGGCACGTTTTTAGCTCCTATGAATGTTCAACGCGGCCCCCAAGCTGTTTCATGGCCGACCTATGAATCGACAAGGAGTCAGGAAATGAAAAAAAGGATGTTGTTGCTGCCCGGCATGGCAGGTATGCTCTTAGCCCCCCTGCAGGTCTATGCCCAGGAAACAGCTCAGATCGCAAATAAGATAGATACCGGAGACACCGCCTTTGTCCTCTTGTCCGCAGCCCTGGTAATGCTCATGACGCCCGGGCTGGCCATGTTTTACGGGGGCATGGTCAGGCGCAAAAATGTCCTCGGCACCATTATGCAGAGCTTTGTCGCTATCGCAGTCATCAGTATACAATGGATTTTATTCGGCTACAGCCTCTCTTTCGGGCCTGATGTCCATGGGTTGATCGGGAACCTCTCATGGGTGGGCCTGAGCGGAGTCGGGACAGCGCCGAACCCTGACTATGCGCCCACTATCCCACATCTCGCTTTTATGATCTACCAGGCAATGTTTGCGGTCATAACCCCCGCACTGATAGCCGGGGCCTTTGCAGAAAGAATGAAATTTTCCGCATACCTCATCTTCACCCTTGTCTGGACGACTATTGTTTACGACCCAGTTGCACACTGGGTATGGGGCGCCGGCGGCTGGCTCAAAAATATGGGGGTGATGGATTTCGCCGGGGGCATTGTCGTGCATATAACATCAGGAGTATCCGCATTGGCCGCTGCCTTGCTCATGGGCAAGAGGAAAGGCCATGCCCATGACTTTACACCCCACAACCTCCCCATGACGGTCATCGGCGCGGGGCTCCTCTGGTTCGGCTGGTTCGGGTTCAATGCAGGGAGCGCACTTTCTGCCGGCACACTGAGCGTTACTACCTTTGTAGCCACCCATATATCTGCAGTAGGGGCCACACTCACCTGGGTGATCATCGAATGGCTGCACCGGGGCAAACCCACTATGTTCGGCGCTGCAACAGGCTCCATCGCCGGACTTGCCACAATCACACCGGCTTCCGGGTTTGTGGGCCCGATGCCCGCGCTGATTATCGGCCTGCTCGCCGGCGCCGTATGCTACATAGCGCTCAATATGAAGACCCGCCTTGGATATGACGACTCACTCGATGCCTTTGGCGTGCATGGCGTAGGCGGCATACTCGGCACTTTTGCCGCAGGGCTCTTTGCCCAGACCCTCATAAACCCTTCAGGCCAGAACGGGCTGTTGTTCGGCAATCCGAAGGCCTTTATCACCCAGACCATCGCCATTGCCGTCACCATAGCATACTCATTTATCGTGACGCTGGTTTTGCTGAAGATCATCGATAAAACAGTCGGACTGAGAGTGGACGAGGAATCCGAGGTGATCGGCCTTGATATAACCCAGCACGGCGAGAGCGGATACACCCTGTAAAAATTTGCCTCATTTTTAAGCACCCCCTGCCTCTTTTTTAGGCAGGGGACCCCCTCTTGCATCCCCAAAACCATTGTTTTTCAGAGGCCATCTCTATGGTATAATACTTGCTATACACATCGACATGCCTGTTTTAATCTGCAAAAACATAGAAATGGAGGGGCCCGGTACAATCGAGGATTTCCTGAAAGCACAGGGAATTCCCTATACCGTGATCGATTTGTCCAGGGGTAAAGATATCCCCATGACCGGTGAATTCAACACCCTTGTCATGATGGGAGGCCCCATGAGCGTAAACGAGGATGATCTCTATCCTTACATTAAAAAAGAAGAGGAGCTTGTCAGGAAGTTTATCGCTCAGGACAAGGGAGTTTTCGGCATCTGCCTCGGCGCACAGATCATGGCAAAAGCGCTCGGGGCAAAAGTCTACCGGGGCGCTGAAAAGGAGATCGGCTGGTACGACATTGAACTGGCGGAAGACGGGTTGCGGGATCCACTGATAAAAAAGCTTGCCACTCATCCCCGGGCAGGCGACCTCTCAGGAAGATTCAAGGTATTCCATTGGCACGGGGAGACCTTCGATATCCCCAAAGGAGCGGTACGGCTCGCGGGGTCGGAACTGTTCCCCAACCAGGCGTTCCGGTATGGCAGCAAGGCCTATGCCTTCCAGTTCCATATTGAAGTTAGGAAAGATATGCTCTATGCTTGGCTGAAGAACGAGAATATCGATCAGGACAGAGTGAAAACGGATACGGAGGCCTTATACGAGGAGTACCACGCAAGGGCACAGGGATTTTATAAAGCATTTTTTACTACCGTGACGCGTAATGCGTAACGCGTAATGAGTGAAAAGAATTTTGATCCGTTGTGCGCCTTGCACCCATTACGCATTACGGATCACGCGTTACGATAACAAGGAGGTGAGATATGAAGAAAATCGAAGCGATAATCAAGCCTTTCAAACTTGATGAGGTGAAGGACGCCTTGAATGAGATCGGAATTCAGGGCATGACCGTAACAGAGGTAAAAGGATTCGGCAGGCAGAAGGGACATACTGAGCTCTACCGGGGCGCCGAATACGTTGTTGATTTCATTCCGAAGATAAAGATTGAAGTAGTCACATCCGATGCCCTGGCCCAAAAAGTAGTAAGCGCCATAGAAAAATCGGCAAAGACCGGCAAGATCGGAGATGGAAAGATATTCGTTTACACCATAGAGGACGTTATCAGGATAAGGACAGGCGAACGCGGAGAATCGGCCGTATAACGACCGTAATGAGTAAACCGTAATGGGTAATGAGTTAAGATAAAGACCCATTACGCATCACTCATAACTAATATAAGGAGGAAGTATATGACACCAAAAGACGTAATCAAGATGGCCCAGGAAAACAAGGCTGTTATGGCCAATTTCAAGTTCCTTGATTTTCCCGGGATCTGGCAGCACTTCGCAGT
>JAJZPZ010000273.1 GCA_021847795.1 Nitrospirota bacterium | reverse complement strand
GGTGCGATATCAGGGATGTCATAGGGCATTCCCTGAAGAGTCTTGAAAAGGAGCTTGAAGGCCATCCGACAAGCGTAAACATACCCGATGCGGTTCCGCTGATGAAGCTCGATTTCGGCCTGATCGAGCAGGCCCTCACCAACCTCATTCACAATGCCGCACTGCACACGCCTCCCGGTACGGAAATAACGGTAAACGTGTCGGTGGACGAACAGGAATGCGTCATATCTGTTTCGGACAATGGGCCGGGATTGCCCGCCGAAGACATCGACAGGGTTTTTGAGAAGTTCTACCGGGCGTCCGGCGGCAACGCGGGCGGGACGGGACTGGGCCTGACCATCACGAAGGGTTTCGTTGAAGCGCATCATGGGACAATCTCGGCAAGAAACCGGCCGCAGGGCGGGGCGGAGTTCATCGTTAAACTCCCTTTATCTGAGAGTCTCACCAATGACCTGAAGGAGACTGCTTGAACGACAAGTCGGAAGGTGCATCGCCGGCCAGCGCATCCGCCGGGCCGGTAATACTCGTCATCGACGATGAAGCCCAGATACGAAAACTTCTCGAACTTACTCTTGAGTCTAAAGGCTACACAGTCCGGGTTGCCATTTCGGGTAATGAAGGGATTACGAAGGCGGCCTCGGAGCGGCCGGAGCTCATCGTCCTCGACCTGGGCTTGCCTGACCTCGATGGAGTGGAGGTTCTGAAAAAAATCCGCGAATGGTCCGAGGTCCCTGTCCTGGTGGTTTCGGTCAGGAGTGCGGAGACCGACATAATTGCCTGCCTTGACGCGGGAGCGGACGATTACCTCACCAAGCCGTTTCGAACCGGCGAGCTGCTCGCGCGGGTTCGCACTGCAATAAGGCACCGTTCCTCGTTACAGGAGAGACCGGTATTCACCGTGCGGGACCTGCAAGTGGATCTGTCGGCAAGAACAGTGAAGAAACGGAACGAGACCGTCAGGCTGACTGCGACCGAGTACGCTCTTCTGGCGCTGTTCATAAGGAATGCCGGAAGGGTACTGACGCATAATTATATACTCGAACAGGTGTGGGGACCGACATTTTCCGAAGAGACGCAGTATACGCGCGTTTACGTCGGCCAGCTTCGCAAGAAGATCGAGGACGATCCGACAAATCCGAAGATTATATTGACAGAATCGGGGATAGGGTACAGGCTGCAGGCGGAGAGCGAGACTCCTTGAGAGTATCAGCGGTCAAAGAGGGGTGTGTCCCTCGGTTGTCTCAACCATGATTTCCATGATTCAAGGATTGCCAGGACGAAGGGCTATTCAAGGCCAGTACACTCGCAGGTTGCTGAAAAATCATTACGAAGGTGTTCCTGAGTGAGAAAGAGGTGGTCGGGCCAGGGGCTTTTCTATTACACGATGTTAAACGGTCACATAGACAGGGGGTCCCGGAGGAGCGGGCCGGAACCCCTTTCTTGGTCCTGGAGCAGCCGGTCAGCCTTTGGAGGCTGAGGGGACAGTTTGAGGCGCTGCCGCCTTCTGCACCCCGGAGCGGCCTGGGAAGCGTTTTCGCAGGTCCTGGTATATCGCGTCGGACCCTGGAACGTTTCTCTTCGCAGCATCACGGACCGTGTTGTAAAAGCTCAGGGATTCCACGTAAGCCTCGCTGCCTACTGCAGTGAATGTCCCGTCAAGGGCGTCAAACAGCTGATTGAGCAGGTTATGGATCGGCTGAAGCTGCTTGACGAGAACGAGGTCCTTGTTCAACTCCCCTGCATCCAGGTACGGCGGCACAAGCTTCGGGTTGCCCCTTGCATACTCCAGGCTCTTCTCGACAAAAGACACGGACTTCTCACCCATCTTGGGCAGTCCTCTGATTTCGTCAGGGGTCAGATTGACGAGGAACGGCATGAGCGCCCAGGCCTCGTTCAACTTGGCCAATATTGCGTCCCTATCCGCATCCGAAAGGACGGCAGAAATATTTCCGTATGGCATTCGCGACCTCTCGTTTTAATTGATTGATGAGTTAATTAACCTGTGTGTAATGGCACGCCAGGCGCCATCACCCTTCGCATGAGGGCTACCCGTCCCTGATTCTGTTTGCATCCATGGCAAACACCTCCTTCTATCTGGTTTGGTGTGGAGATACCGTGGCATCTTCGTCTCGACGCTGCCGCCGTCAGACATAAAGGAAGTCTACGCCTCACATGGCAGAGGGGCATCGAATAGGCGGTCGAAAGAAATAACGATGAAGCCATCTATCTTCACCTGTTTTTCGGCGTCAGATATGGAATGTGCTGCGTTGGATTATGAGAGGTTCGATTCTAAATGCAGGTTCGGATAAAAGAAGGAAATTGATACGTATCACTTCCGTCGTGCTACGTCCAGCGCCGGGATTCCGCAACTTCCCGGGCGTTGCGAAAATATAAGCTGCGTCATGGCTCATGTCAAGTTGAAAATTAAGGGAACAGGCAATGCCTCAGTTATGGGAGGGTGAAGAGGGGTTTCTAAATATAGTGGTACAGTTAAGCATAATAAATCTCCCCATTCCCCT
>JAJZPZ010000085.1 GCA_021847795.1 Nitrospirota bacterium | reverse complement strand
AGGTTTATGCTTGTTCCTTATAACATTACGAACCGCCGTATGCCGAACGGCACGTACGGTGGTGTGAGAGGTCGGCAGGTGAACTAATCACCTGCCTCCTACTCGATTCAATCTCAGGGGGCCTGCTGAAAATGGAATCTTTGCCTGAAAACCAGCGCCGATTCTTGACATTTTAGTGGTAAGTAGGTTAAAAATAGTACCGGTATGAAAAGACTCTCTTTATCTATTTTTGCAGCTCTCTGGCTTATACTCGGCACTTTCGCTGATGCATCTGCTGCGGTTGACGCGCCCAAGGTGAAGGTTCCGGCTGCCATTCCCGATGTCCTTCAAAACAATATTTCTTCGGACCAGAAAACCGGCCCCGGCGCCGTGCCGGCCCCGGCAGAAACCCCTGCCGACAAGAGCATTGCCTCCGCTTCTCCTTCCGTCCCCCCGGCAGAAGCTCCGGCAGCCGCACAGCAGAGCAAGGATACAACACCTGCACCTGCGGCAAGTCTTCCTGCCGAGGGGAAACAACCGGCAAAGCAACCGGCAAAGCAACCGGCAGCTGTTGCAGCCGCCCCTGATAATAAGCAAGGGCCTGCTACCGTGACTGCAACCGAGGCCGGCCGGCAGCTTAAGGATGCTAAATCCCCGGTGGATGCCTCCTTCAATTCAAATGAAACAGCGTTCAAAGCGATAGAGAAAAACCTGACTCTTTTTAAAGACACGATCAAAGCGAGGTTTTCCATCTGGCTTGAAAGGTCCGCAAAATACATGGAGATCATGAAAGGGATACTGAGGGAGAAAGATCTTCCCGAGGAACTCGTATTCCTGCCCATCATTGAGAGCGGATTCAATTTAAATGCCTATTCGAGGGCAAGGGCCGTAGGTCCCTGGCAGTTTATCGCCGCTACCGGCAAAAGATACGGACTGGTAATCGACTGGTGGAGGGATGAAAGGAGAGACCCTGTTAAATCGACCCAGGCAGCTGCTGATTACCTGAAAGACCTCTACAAGATGTTCGGCTCCTGGAACCTTGCCCTTGCCGCATATAATGCCGGGGAAGGCAGGATACAGAAAGCGCTCAAAAGGAGTGATACCGATAATTACTGGGCGCTGCTCGACACCAAGCAAATCCGGAGAGAGACGAAAGAGTATGTCCCGAGGTACATAGCGGCAACAATGATAGCCAATACACCGGAAGAATACGGATTTCATAATCTTGATTACCACGAACCACTGGAATACGATGAGGTGACCATCCCCTCTCCGATGGATATCGAGGTGATCGCAAAATGCGCTGAGACCACAACAAAAGAGATACGCGAACTAAACCCGGAACTGAGGCGGTGGAGCACACCTCCCAATGTATCGCAATACACGGTACGAATACCTTCGGGCAGTAAGGATGTATTTCAGAAACACCTGAGTTCCATCCCAAAGGAGAAGCAGTTTACCATTGACACCTACACCGCACGGAAAGGCGACACCCTCAAAAGAATTGCCAAAAAAACCGGCATGCCCGTTAACGCCATACTTGCAGTAAACTCTTTGAAGGGCATTGAAAGGATAAGCGCAGGCGAAGAGGTAAAGATCCCTCCGAAGGATAAATTCTTCCTCGATCGGGATGACAAATCCCTTGTCCGGAAAGTGTCATACAAAAAGAAGACGTTATCATCATCGAAAAAGGGAAAAATCGGCAAAAAGGGCAAGAGCGGCAAACGGGGCAAGAGCGGCAAAAAGGGCAAGAGCGGCAAAAAGGGCAAGAGCGGCAAAAAGGGCAAGAGCCCGCGCAAGGCGCAGAAAGCACAGAAATCCAAGAGTAAAGTCAAGACCAAGCGGGCATAGACATCCGCTCACCGGTTCCCCTGCACAGTTAGGCTGGTAATTATACATACCATACATTTCAAAATTACAATTAGTACGAAGTCTCTGTCTTTAACTTCACGTTGATTTTTAAACTACCTAATCCGTAGACTAACGGGAATTTTAACAAGCGGAATCCGTAACTGGAAGGGGTAATACAGGAAGCAAGCAGAGCATTTCTTAAGGTGTTTGCTAGTCTTGCCGTAAACTTCGCAGTGCAGTCAAGTACGGGTTCGCAGAGTAAAAATAGAGGGAGAGAGGAGGTGAGGGGAGAGCATGAAATAACCTATGGGGAAAGCATACCTCGAAGCAACTGCTGACAGTCGAGCGTCAGCATAAAATTCATCTCATCTTAGGGAGGGAGGAGCATGATGCAACGAAGGCTGTATGAAGGAAAATGGCTTGCCATATTCCTTTCGGTATTTTTGGTAGTTGTCCCTTTATTCCTCCAGAGCTGTGGAGGAGGGGTCGGGGGCGGAAGTTATGACGATCCGAAAGTCGAAGTAACGTCATCATCTGTTCTTGTTAGCCCTCAAACACTGAATGACTGGGTTACCAAGGGATATGGCACCGATTCTTACGGCTACAACAAGATAGTTGTCCTGGACGTTACCTCTTCTGCCAACTATGGCAGCACCGTCGGCCATGTTCCGGGCGCATTTCTGCTCGAGTCTTCGACTACTGACTTGTATGCATCGAGGTCGGACGGTATCGGCGGCACATACAGTTACACTGACACAGCAGTGCCCCCGGTCACATGGACCGATTCAAACACACCAAACATGGTTGCTACGAAGACCCAAATGGATGCCATCATTCAGAGGACCGGGATCGATGCAAACACGGTGGTCGTTCTCACCGCCGACACCGGAGTTGCTAATGTGATGAGCCTGGGCAGGGCGTATTTCAATTTCCGGTACTGGGGATTCCCGAAAAACAGGCTCAAAGTGCTGGACGGGAGCAACGCAACCTATAAAGCGGCTGGCTTTTCTCTTGAGACAGCGCTCCCGCCGACTCCTGCGGCCTCCAGCTACAGCGTCTGCAACCTGACGCAGAACACCTCGCTTAGAGCGCCTTTGCAAGAGATGATGAAGGTCGCGCAGGACAGCGATTCCAAGACCGTTGTGGTGGATTCCAGGAGCACTGATGAATACAACGGGGTTAAGGGCAAGACTGCAGGCCCGTTTTTAGGCAAGACCGGATATGCTAAAAAGGTTGCTTTCGAGGGCCACGTCAAAACCGCGGCGAGCCTGGAATACTCGAAACTTCTATCAGGCGATAATCTCCTCCCCAAAGATACCCTTACGGCGTTATTCACCGCCCTCGGGGTGGACGGCTCAACTACGGCATATACGTACTGCCGTACGAGTTGGAGGGCTGCAGTTGCATTCCTCGCACTGGACGGAGTCCTGGGATATCCGGTAAAAATCTATGACGGCGGGTGGATCGAGTGGGGGCAGATGGCGACGAGTGCGAAAAATGGGGCGCTGGCGGCGGCTTCTCCCTGGAGGACCGATACAGCTGCCCTCTCGGAATCAATTATCTATAATGTGGATAACGGGTTCACCGTAGATCAGATCAGCAGCGCCAATTCCTTTGCCAACCGTGCCGATCTCGTGAATGTGACCGACTCCTCCATATGCGGAGGCGGAGGCAGCAGCGGTGGCGGGGCGGCGACTGGAGGATACGGTAGTTAGCCGGAGGGGGGGTAAGGCAGGATGAAATCAGGAATTTTTTTCATTGCTCTGTTTGCGGCACTGGCATTCGCATCGGGCATAGGTGCGGAAGAGGCGCTCTCCCCGGGGCTGGGCGGCTTGACCCTGCCGCAAGGCCATGAGAGAGATACGGGACAGGATGAAAAAAATCACCATGACATCCGGAACGGAGAGGGGTCTCCATCAAAAGACAGGAAAGATGCAACCCCTGGAGAGCCCTCTCCGAAGAAAAAGCCCCGGCTCAAATACCGCGACATGTTCGAATGTCCCTGTTAGGTATGGGGCGATTTTGAGATTCCTGCGAATAAAGGAATAAGAATTAAGAATAATAAGGAGGCTTTATGGGAGGCAGAAACACCAGATTCAGCCTGTCAATTTTGATACTGCTTTTTTTATTGTGTGCCAGCATGCAAACAGCACAGGCCGGGCCCGTAATAAAGATAAACGACGATTCGTGGCTCAGGATCAACTATGAAATGCAGCTTTACGGCCAATGGAGGGATACCGGCTCAGGCCCGAACGATACCAGTGATACGACCGACATCTTCTTCAGGAGGAACAGGCTGATCGTCCATGGACAGATGAACGATACCTTCGGGTTTTACTCCGCGATCGAGCAACAGGGGGATCGGAGGATCTACGGAACCACCGTATCCGAGGTCCCCGGAAAGAATTTCGATATTCTCGATACCTTTGTAACTGCAGACGTTAATGATGCGTTCAGGATGAGGCTCGGGCTTACCAAGGACCCGATGATCAGGGAGCAGAATGAAGGCTGCTTCTTCCCGCTGAGCGTCGACCGCTCTCTCTTCGTCTATACCAATCTACCCCGCGCCAACAGGGATTACGGGGCGGTGATATGGGGCAACTTGGTGAATGCAAAAATACAGTATCGACTGGCTGCCATGAAGGGCAATGACAGCGGCGATGACCCCAAGAGCTCGCTCAGGTACACGGCAAGGGCGCATGTCACCCTTCTGGATCCCGAATCCTCGCTTGTTTACCGGGGCACGTATCTCGGCGCGAAAAAGGTCCTGACTTTCGGCGCCGGTTACCAATTCGAGCCGGATGCGGTATACGGCGACCTGTCCGCAAAGACGCTGGAAAAGGACTATAAGGCGTGGACCTTTGACGGCTTTTTCGAGTACCCTACTCCCTCCGGAACTTTCACGGTTTCAGGCGCATACCTGAAAACCGAGTTCGACGACGCCTACAAGGGCGGGGACCCTGATACGCGCAGCATCGGTTTGAACGGCGAGAAGAAGGGCTGGTATGCGAAAGCGGGATATCTCCTGCCGAATAAAATCGGGCCGGGCAATGTGCAGGTCTACGGCCGGTATGAGGACTGGAGATTTGCTGAGCTTTCGGACATATTCAACCAGAAGATAAAGTGGGTCGCCGGAGGCGTCAACTATTACCTCAAAGGACAGGACCTCAGGATAACCCTGGAGTACTCACATAACGATTTTGACAAGGAGGACGCAACGAACAAGGATTTCAATACGTTCACCGCAATGCTTCAGTTCCTATTCTAATCGGTGGGTCACACGCACACCCGCACAGGCGCGCAGGGAGGACAGTAAGCTTCCTGCGCGCCTGATGCGTTGTTTTCGTGAATTATCAAAGGAGGAAAAGTGAAAAAATATTTCGGTCTCATGTGTATCATTCTGCTGATCGGGGGCTGCGAAACGGCAGGCAATCTCAATATTGTTTCGCCGAGCACGCCTGAAGACGAGACCAGGGCCCGCATACGGACACTGCCGACGATCAAAGAACTCTTTTCGCCAAGGCAGGAGCAGGCAGCCCGGGAAAAGACGCCTCAGGAGAAGATCCCCTCCATTCAGAAGGTCAGCGCCTCCGAAGAGCAGTCGACGAGCGGTGAGCCCGCGCAGGAAGCATTGATAAATTTACTGGAGAAAAAGGGCGTCATAACAAAGAAAGAACTCATGGATGAGATAAAAAAGCTCAAGCAACGATCAAAATAACTTTATCAGCTCCCGAGCCTCGCTTTTGCCTTGTCAGCGAGAGCCGATTTAGGGAATTTGCTCACCAGCTCTTTGTATTTATCCTTAGCTTCTTCCGCCTTTCCCATCACTTCCAGGACATGGGCGCTTTCCATCAGCGCCATGTCCTGGAGGGGGCTGTCCTTGATACCCGCGAGTTTGTTCAGGGCGTCTAGCGCGCTCGGCATATCGTTCTTGCTCTCGTATGCCATGGCCATCTTATAATAGGCAAGGGAAACCACCTTGGGATCGGAATACCTTTTGGTAAGGTCCTGCAGGGTTTTTACGGCCTCGTCGTAATTCCCGAGTTCATAGTAGCTGTTTGCAATATAAAGGAGGACAACGGGATTCTTTTTTGCGGCGTAGGAGCCTTTGAATTTCTCCAGAGCGCTCTTATACCTCTCCTGGGGAGAGATGGTCTGGGCCTGTCCTGTGCCATAGAAAGCTTTGTAACCTTCGTATTCCAATTCCCGGGCCTTGCTCGTTGTTGTTTTGTTGTAGATAAAGAAAGCCCCGGCCAGCAGCAGCACTGCACCAAAGGCAATAAGCGAAAACACGAGGGTACGCTGCCTTTCTTTTATCTTTTTCCTTATATCCACCACTGTTTCACTAATGTTCTCTTCCTTATGTGCCTTTTTTTCAGCACGCTTCTTTATTACCTTGGGCATTTACTTACCTCCTCTTTTCCTGCTGAGAGCTCTTTCCACGAGCTGTTTTGCATGGGCAAATACAGTATTCACCCTGGCGTCCCCGATTCCTGCCGACAAAAGCACCCGCCGCGCAAAATCCCTGGTAACAAGGTCTGAAGGCGAATGGGCATCAGTGTTGATCGTCAGGGGGACTCCGAATTCCAAGGCTCCTTTGGCAACATGCCCGTTTGAGAGGCTGTGGCCTTTCCGTGCGGTTATTTCAAGCGTTATACCATTTTCCTTTGCGAAAAGGAGGTCTTCCCGGGAAATAAGCCCAGGATGGGCAAGGATATCCGCACCGGCTTCAATAGCAGCCCTGTTCGTACCCTCAGCTACCGGCTCTGCAATGGTCTCCCCGTGGACAACAACTATTTTGGCGCCGAGCTTGCGCGCCTCTTTCACAACACCCGGGATCAGCGAAGGCGGAACATGGGTGATTTCCGCCCCTGGAACCACCGTAACGCCCACATGACCTTTTAATGCCTGAGCCGCTTTGATGATTCTCGGGATGATCAGGTCGATGTTCGACTGGTCTATATGATCGGTAATTGCAATCGCCTTGTACCCCATTACAGCAGCGCGCCGTATAAGTTCTGCGGGAATCAACTCGCCGTCACTGAATATGCTATGTGTATGCAAATCAATCATATTACAATTAAAAAGAATACCGGAAAAATCCATAAAAAGTAAAGGCAATGCTGACTCTGTCAATAAAGTTATCGAGAAAATCGCCGACTTTAAGGGCCTGTTTCAGCAGGCGGTTCATTATATGCAGAAAGCCCTGCAATACCCTCAAAAGCCATGTTCTCTGCAATAATGTCATGAGGGATAAGCATATCTCTCCACGGTTTTTCGCCATAACTCTGCGCAAGGACATTCCAGACCTTATCTTCATTATGAAGATAGCCGAATAAGTGCTGCACCATCTGCCCGGCGAGATCATAAAGAAGATTGGAATGATCGTCATAAGGAATATCATTGAAGTCGATAAGTGCACGCACGAGGTGGTCCTCCAGACGGTGCTCTTGTTTGATATCGCCCGTTGCCGTTATGAGTTCCTGCTCATTCGTCCGCAGATGCTGAATCAGCAAATCACGATCAACAGGCGGATAGTTCACAGACCTGGTATCCAGCACGAAAGCATAAAATCCGAGCGTCACCTCTCCTTTTGGCACTATAAGGATGCGGGGATATCAATAGTCTGACTAACAAGCAATTCTGTTGTCTTAGCAACAACAGCAGCAGCAATGTCGGGTTTCCCGGTGACGTCTTCAAGCTCCAACTGGTCAGGCGCAGGAAGTTCTTCCACTCTTTTGACGAGAAACTCCGAGACCTCTTCCTTCACCAAGTGGCTTGAACTGGGCAGGTGTTTACATTCCCTGATGACCTCATAGGCAGTCCTGGCGATCTGCCGTTCTGCTTCACTCCTAAAGATTGGCTTAACCTGAGATGAAGCTGTTGCGCCGGCGGCGTCAGGGCCGATTATCTGCTCAACAATGGCGCGGATGCCCGCGCTTGCCCGGTAGTGATGCGATTCATCCATATCTCACGCCGCAGTTCTGCCTTTAGTTGCTGGGATTTCGCTTTTCAAGTGAGTTTCCCATTTACCTGGAAAGCACGCTACGCTATCTGCGACAAAGAGAGCCTGCGGCTCATTTTTACTTTCTCCAGCCAAGGAAAGAAGGTCCTTGGATTTATCAATGATGTTCTTGTTATCATTACCGCAACTGCAAGAATGAGATTGCGATTCTTCCCCTCGCCGGAGCAAGTAATGTATTCCGCATAACGTCTTAAAATGGTGAAAATGATAGCTCTTTGTTGGCCGTGGCCTTTGTTTTCGACAGCGTTCCTAAAGCCATCATCCACGTAAAGTTTCGGCGCGCTGAGTAGGACTTCCAGTGTAGGTGTCTGAAATTCAATTTCTAAGTCGCAACCTACGAAAAAGTCGTTCAGCAGTGTGTTGAGTTGTTTCTCCGTTTCGGCAATCAGCGGGACGCGATCATCTCCACCTGAGCGGTTCATCTGCTTGGATATTTTGTGAGATCATGACACTACGGATAGCACCTGCAAATCGAGAGAGCTCCGAAAACACCCTGCGGGTTTTGATGAGTTCAATGATGTGCTGAGCAACATGGGATAGAAACCGGATAGACTATTTTGCAGTAATATCCGTTGAAAAATAAAGGAAATGTTTGGTGGAGGCGGCGGGAATCGAACCCGCGTCCGAAAGCACTACTCTCAAGCTTCTACATGCTTACCCTGCCTATTTAGTTTCGGATAGCGGATTGCCGGCAGGAAGGCCTACCGATATCCTATCCCTTTGAGCTTTCGTCGTATTTAAAGGATTCATACGGCGGCAGCCTGCTGTATGACACTCTTTCCAAAGCACAGACAACTTCAGAAGAGCGCGCTACTGTTGGTTAAGCAGCGATTGCCAGTTCGTTGTTGGCGTTTGTGTTTGTTTCCACCTTTTTACGTGGTGATGGAGCCACGGCATGCAACTTGAGCCTCATAACCCCCGTCGAGCCCTATCGCCCCCGGTTGAAGCTTTCCTTATTTATTATAACACAGCTAGCTGCTTTTCATGGCCCGTTCAATATCTCTTCTGGCCTCGCGCTCCTTTATTGTCTCTCTTTTTTCGTATTCCTTCTTGCCCTTTGCCAGGCCGATCTCTACCTTTGCAAAGGGGCCTTTGAAGTAAATCTTGAGCGGGACAAGGGTGTAGCCTTTCTGCTGCATTTTGCCCTTTATCCTTTCAAGCTCCTTTTTATGGAGGAGGAGCTTTCTTGTCCTCAGCGGGTCATGGTTCATAATATTCCCATGGGAATAGGGGCTTATATGGCAATTGAAGAGAAACGCCTCTGCATTTTTGATCAGAACATAGCTGTCTTTAAGATTGGCCCTGCCGTCTCTTAATGATTTCACCTCTGTGCCGAGGAGCTGAATGCCGGCCTCTGCAGTCTCTTCGATGCTGTAGTCGTGAAAGGCTTTTTTGTTCTGGCATACTATTTTCATATCTTTATGATAGCAGTATTGGGGCATAACTTTGAAGGCCGAAATCTCGAACCCCAAAATCCTCAATCTCAAACCCTAAATCCGAATATCTGAATCCTAAACAAATTCCAATGACCGAAATTCAAAACAGTTTGGAGCATTTACATTTAAAGCCTATCCGTAAATAATTCCCCTCTTTATTAAAGAGGGGCGAGGGGAGATTACCGGATAAACATTTTTCAGTAATCCCCCTTCATCCCCCTTTAGTAAAGGGGGAGTTCCCTATTGGGCCTTATTTACGGATAGGCTCTTAGATATTGTTTAGAGTTTAGTGCTTAGGATTTAGAGCGTGCAGTTTGGAATTTGTGATTTTTTCCCCCGTAATTGTATATAATTCTGTTTAGTCAAAAATGCGGAGGGAGAAATGAAAAGGTTATTTATTTTAGCGCTTATCGCGCTTGTCTTTGTAGGAGCATGCGGCAAAAAACAGGTAAAAAGGACTTCCGAGGACTCGAAGCTGGCAACAGAGGCCTTTGCCGTTGCAGAGACCATAAAAGAGGCTTACCTGAAAAGGGACATTTCGGGTATTGAGAAAAATACGACGAAAGACGGCTTCAGATCGGTAGAAGGGGTTATGAAAAGCTTCGATTCTGCTGAACTGGTGTTTAACCCTGTGCTGGTCGAGATGGAGGACAACACGGTTAATCTCAATATCTCATGGACCGGCAAATGGAAAAAAGGCGGCAACACAACTGAAGAGAGGGGAATGGCTGTCTTTATCATGAGCGGCAGACCGCTGAAGGTGGACAATATATTGAGGTCTAATCCTTTTAAATATCCTGAGTAGTTGTTTCAGCGGCCTTGCAGGAAGCCGATCTCCTGCAAGGCCTGACATCCTATGAAAAACCGCAATGGCAAATGCTAATTCATGCATACCCAGGCCATGCATTTCATCCGTGTTTCAGCATGCGAATAGTCCGACAGGACCGCACAGGTGTAGGCAATACCGCTGAATGCCGATGTCCCGTAGCTGTCAAACAGCTTTACCGCCATTTTCTCGTATGCGCCCAAGTCTCTTTGTCTCATGGTGAACCTCCCTGTACTCTCACAGTTTTGTGAATCCGGGTGGCCCTGCAGCGGTGGACCATTTACCATAGATATCGGCTAATACGTGTATTCCTTTAGGAAGGAGAGGCAAAAGATCAAAAGGACAGTTCGCCCTGCAAAGACACAGGGCCCCATGCGCCTGCATCTGAGGGCATTGCCAGGGCGTTTGCCAGCAGCTTCATGAAGACCTCCCTTGATACTTCCTTGGCCCCGAAACTCATAAGGTGTTGTGTGGTGACCTGGCAGTCGATTAATTGAAAGTTCCATTCAGCAAGTTTCCTGACTAGCTTTACAAAGGCGATTTTGGAGGCGTTACTTTTTTTTGCGAACATTGACTCGCCGAAAAAGGCTTTCCCCAGCGAGATGCCGTACAAACCCCCTGCCAGTTCATCCCCGTACCAGCTTTCTATGGAATGTGCAAAGCCTGCGTGGTGGAGCCCTATGTACGCCTCAATCATGGCCTCTGTAATCCAGGTGCCTTTCTCTTTTTTCCGGGGGGTCTCCGCACAGCTCCTGATCACTCTCTCGAAGGCGGTATCCGCGGTTACCCTGAAAATATTCTTCTTCAGGGACTGCCTGAGGCTCCTTGTTACTTTCAGGTCTCCGGGTACCAGGATAAGTCGGGGGTCCGGGGACCACCACAGGATCGGATAGCCTTCCGAATACCAGGGGAATATTCCCGCCGAGTAGGCCAGGAGGAGTCTTTTTTCCCTGAGGTCGCCTCCAACTGCAAGGAGGCCGTCCTTCTCCGCCAGTTCCGGCGGAGGGAAAGTTAATTTCTTTGTGAGCTGGAATACAGGCATATCGGGGTCATCTGCCGGCAGCTGCAGCCCATCAGGAGTAGGTAAAGCACAGTTGGTCGCCATCAAGATCGATAAACACCGTGCCGCCTTTGCTCAGCTTCCCGAAGAGCAATTCCTCGGACAGGATGTCCTTGATTTCCGTCTGTAGGATACGCGCCATGGGCCGGGCCCCGTAGAGGGAATCATACCCCTTTTCTGCAAGCCGGCCCCTTGCATTTTCGGAAAGGGTGATGGAAACCTTTTTCCGGTTGAGCTGCCGCCTGAGTTCACCGATGAACTTATCGACCACCTGCTTCATGATTTCAGGAGTCAAAGGCGAGAAGGTGATGACGGCATCAAGCCTGTTCCTGAATTCGGGATTGAAAAGCTTGTTAAGGGCATCTCCTGCCTTTGCCTGTGTGTCCTTTTTCCTGTCGCCGAAGCCGATAGTGCTTTTGGTCATGTCCTTGGCGCCGGCATTTGAGGTCATAATGAGAATGACATTCCTGAAGTCGGCCTTTTTCCCGTTATTGTCCGTCAGTGTGGCATAGTCCATCACCTGAAGCAGGATGCTGAATATGTCGGGATGGGCCTTTTCGATCTCATCCATCAGCAGAACGCTGTAAGGATGCTTTCTTACGGCATCAGTCAGCAATCCCCCCTGGTCAAACCCGACATATCCCGGGGGCGCTCCGATGAGGCGCGCCACGGTATGCTTTTCCATGTATTCGCTCATGTCGAAGCGGATGAACCGGACTCCCAGTACAGCGGCAAGCTGTTTTGAGACCTCTGTCTTTCCTACGCCCGTGGGGCCGGTGAACAGGAAAGAGCCGATAGGCCTGTCCGGAGAGCCGAGGCCGGCCCTGGCCCTTTTAATCGCAGAGGTCAGGGAGTGGATTGCGCTGTCCTGGCCGAATACCGTGCTTTTCAGCTCTCCCTCCAGTTTTTTCAGCCTGTCCATATCAGAGGACGATATGGTCCGGGGAGGGATTTTTGCGGACTTCGCCACAACCTCCTCGATCTCGCGGGCGCCGACAGTGTTCTTCTTAGAAGAGGCAAGCCTGAGCACTGCTCCTGCTTCATCGATGACATCAATGGCTTTGTCCGGCAGGTACCTGTCATTGATGTACTTTGCGGAAAGCTCAGCGGCTGCCCTGAGCGAACTCTTCGTGTATGTTACACCGTGAAAATCCTCATAATATGACTTCAATCCGTCAAGTATCAGTATGGTTTCTTCAATGTCCGGCTCCTGGATCTCTATCTTCTGGAATCTCCTGGAAAGGGCGCGGTCTTTCTCGAAGTGGTTTTTGTACTCCTCGTATGTAGTGGCCCCGATGCAGCGCAGTTTCCCTGAATTCAGCAGGGGCTTTAAAATGTTCGATGCATCCATGGAGCCGCCGCTTGTTGCGCCTGCCCCGACAATGGTATGTATCTCGTCGATAAAAAGTATCGCATGCGGGATTTTTACGATGCCCTTCATGGTGGCCTTGAGCCGCGCTTCGAAATCCCCCCTGTATTTTGTTCCGGCCAGCAAGGCCCCCATGTCCAGGGAGAAAGTCCATTCGTTTTTCAGGGGGACCGGCGCCTGCCCGCGATGGATGTTTAAAGCGAGGCCTTCGACAACAGCTGTCTTGCCCACCCCGGGCTCACCTACAAAGATGATATTGTTTTTTCTTCTCCTGCAGAGTACCTGGCTTGTCCTTTTCAGCTCCGTCCCTCGGCCGATCAACATGTCGATGCCGCCTTCCGAGGCCTTTTCAACGAGATCGACGGTAAACTGCTTTAAGGCATTCCCGGCGCCGGGTTCTTTGTCCCGCGGCGACATCGCCGGCCCGGCCTCTTCGTCATCTTCATGGATGGGCTCATCGGACATTTTTGATATGCCGTGGGAAACAAAATTGAGAATATCCAGACGGGTGATGCTTTCAGAGGCGAGAAAATGTACGGCATGCGATTCCTCTTCCAGGAAGATGGAGGACAACACATCTCCTGCATCAGCTTCCTGCTTCCCTGCTGACCTGACATGGGTCAAAGCCCTCTGCAGCACCCTCTGGAAGCCTATGGCCGGCCTGGAGTGGAGGTCCGATTCCGGCGGCAGCTTCGGGACGTTCTCCTCAAAGAATTGTCCCAACAGTGCCTTCATGCGTGTTGTGTCGCCTCCGCAGCCGGTGATAATCTCAATGCCCCATTCATCGTGCAGGGCGGCAAACAGGATGTGCTCAACGGTGAGGTACTCATGCCTTTTTTTTTCTGCATCGCGGATTATGGCCTCGAGCGTTAATTCCAGTTCTTTATTGATCATTCTTTCTCCATCGTGCATTTCAGCGGGAATTGGCTCTTCCGGGCAAGGTCATGCACTGCTGCAACTTTTGTCTCCGCAATTTCCCTGGTATAGACGCCTGCCACCCCGGAACCGTTCTTGTGGACATGGAGCATGATCTGCATGGCATCTGCCGTGGATTTGTGAAATACATGCTCAAGGACGTGGACGACGAAGTCCATGGTCGTATAGTCGTCATTAAGTATCAGGATCCTGTAAAAAGACGGCTTTTCGGTTTTCCGGCGGGTCTTTACTTCAACATCTTCTTCGTATTTCGGTTTTGTATGGCCCATGCTTTTCTCTGACCGGTGTTATTGCAGGATTACGTTTTATTTGCAGGAACTGCAGGAGCCTGAACTGCAGGATGAGCACCCGGAAGAGGTCGGATTTTCAACTCCGCTCACGCCGAATACGGAAAATTTCTTTTGAACATCCCTGGAATTGCACTTTGTA
>JAJZPZ010000084.1 GCA_021847795.1 Nitrospirota bacterium | reverse complement strand
ACCGCAACGACGCGCTCTACGAGAAAATGATAAGAAACAAATTATTCGCTCGGGAGGTATTTGCATGCGTTTGAAATTCACAGTGATATTGTTGCTGGCATTGTGCTTGACGGTGCTACCCGCTGTAGCTGCCGGGGAGCAGGATACAAGTCCTCAAGCCAGCAAGTTACAGAAAGAAGCAAAATATCCGCCGTATCCGGATGTGTGGGATTGGCAAATTCCTGAGGTAGACAAATTATCAGAAGACTTGGCAATAGAAAAAATTACAGCGATGGATAACGGCGATGTAATGATTACGTATAGAATTGGCCTGCGTGATTCAGTAGTGAAGTATGTCACATTTTTTGGAAAGACCGTCCTCAGTGATATGGAGGCTAAAGCGGTTTATAAGGAGAATTACACAGGTGATGCAAAGTCTCGTATTCCATTTAGGGGAAATTTATTTCTAAAGGGAGGCGGTGCAGGTATGCGGTCTGGCGGATGCTATGATGCGCTTGGTTTCGGTATCTCTATCTATGATAAGACGGAGTCAAGATACCTTACTGGCAAAATGCTGCTATATGTGTTTGACAAACCAAAATATTACGAGACGCATCATCCTCATTGCATGGATGGTCCGAGCTTCTATTATCAAGTAGAGGCAGTCGACCCAAAGTTTTTACCGCTCAAGGATGGCACTTTCTTATTAGTCGCTTCTCAGGGCTACATCATCCGCTTTGATGAAAATTTTCAGACGAAATCAAAGCTGATGAATAATAAATTCTTTTGGATGGATGACGAGGATTTTGGAAAATTTGAGGCAAAATATGGAGACCGCGCTGTTGGGGACAAAGACTTGAAACGGCTGTATGCCGACCTTTATAAACTCTTAATGAACAAGAAAAGGAGGGAAAGCAAATGAGTTTTACGGGAGATGCTGAAACTGTTCGTTTTAAGGAAATTTTGGCAAGGGTTCTTGAGAAAAATGAGCTTAATGGAAAGTCGCCTTATGCGCTTGCTTTTGCGACCAAGAATAGCAACGGCGGCTGGTCATTCGGGGTTCCACAATATGATTTGAGTACTGGCAGTGGCGTGGATTTGTTTAGGAACATTCTTGAAAACGCTCAGGTTAAAGATGAATCAGGCAACTACATTTACATTATTGACGATGGCGATCCGACAACTGATCGAGAGCATGATAAAAAGTTATTAGACCTTCTCTCAAAGGCTAAAAGCAAAAACAGCACTTCACTCAGCAGCACAGAGCGTGGATTTATTGATCAAGCTCTATCAAGCGAATACGGAATAACGGCAATTGATAATTCCTTAGATTCATGGTTTAATCAGAAGCTTATTCCTACTGCCGACAGAGTAATAGCCCTTACATCAGGCGCGGACAAGGATTTTCTGCAATCCGACCTCGAAAAGCTTTTCCTCTGTGATTTTCAGAATCAGTATGGTATTTCTGAGGGTGGCCCATTAGAACAATTTGTCCAAGGATATTCCGTATCATTGGGTGGTGGAACTATTGTAAAGCAAGGCACGCTTGGAGTAGATGACTTACTCGCCTTTTATTTTCGCACGAAGCAAGCTCGGCAGACACCGTGGGACCCTATGCGCCGTTTCAGCAATATCGTGGAGGCAACTGGATATACACCAGCCTCTCTTGAAGAAGCAAAGGGTGTGGTTCGTGCATATACCTATCTGTATGTGCCAAATGAAAGTAAGTTATTACAGACTCCTGATAGAACTGCAAGTTGTAATAATTTCCGCCAAAAGATTCTTGAACCTGCTGGCACTATGATACTGGCGCAATGGCAATCCAGTTGGGGGCCGAAACCAACCTCTTATGACGATATTCTGATGGGCGATGATAATGCCAACTATAATAATTCCGGCGACTTTCAGCTTAACGGACGAGACGGCAATGATATCATTTTCGGCGAAGGGGGAAACGATCAAATAGAAGGCGGTAAGGGTAATGATATTCTTATCGGCGGCGAAGGGCACGACACCTATTATTATAAGGTTGGTGATGGTAATGACCGAATAGTTGATACAGGCGAGAACACGATAATCATCGAGGGTGCTGATGGCAAAAGGCGCACCATTACAAATGTCTACAAAACAGGAGCGGATGTCTGGACAACTGCTGATGGAAAGGCTCAATTTACCCACAACTCCCCTTGGCAAATAGTCCTTGAAGACGGCAGCACCATCGAACTTGGCGAAAGTTTCCAGGACGGAGACTTCGGCATTCACCTGCTCGATATGCCAAGCAACCCTCAGACGACCACTACTATAGTGGGCGACCTGACGCCGACAAACATCAACAATCCTCAATATGATTCCTTGGGCAATATCATCACGGACCCGAGCAGTCCCTCTCCGAACAGGGCTGACGTGCTTTTCGACAGTGCCGGCAATGACCGGATGGAAGGCAGGGGAGGCGACGATACGATTGTTGCCAGTCGCGGAGGGGACGACTGGATAAAGGAAAAAATCACAAGGAGGGCGGCGTGATGAGAAAAATAATTTCTATCATGAGTTGCATTATCGTTATCGGTGCTGTGGTTAATGCAAAGGCTGATGTTTCGGAATGTACTGAGGAGTGGATCAACGCACCAGGATCAACGAAAGCGCGTGTCTGTGCGGTTCAAGAAGTTGAGAAACTTGAAAAGGGAATGGATAATCTGGTGAAAGATATTATAGCCGAGTTGCGGAAGTGCCCAAAGTGCTCTGAAATTCAAAACGAAGATGTTTTTTTGAAAGCCCAAAAAGCTTGGAAACAGTATCGTGATACAAACTGCCTACTAGAATATCAATCTTCAGCCATTATGACACCGCTATATCTGTGCGAAGCTCGCTTGACTGAAAATCGTATTCAGGTACTCAAGGGCTATCTTGCTTGTCGAGAAGGAAACAGTGATATGTGCGACCCTTGGCCAGTATCATCGTCTGTGTCATCCTGCAAAACTAAGAATAAAAAAATAAATCAATAGGAGGGCAAAGTTTATGATCAGCGCACATCAGATTTCAAATATGGGAGAGTTATCCAGACTTATGATCCTTGGTGCGGAGGGTTTTAATCCGCAACCAACCAATGTTGGAGACCACACGATAACCTATGGATATGGCTATACCTTTATAAGAAGAGGAAGCAATAACCAATGGGGGATTTGCGAAAATCTTACTGTGGATTTGGCAGCTATCGGAATCGCACTGACTCCTGATGAGAATACACAGCTTGAATTGATCAGAGATGCTCTTAACCAAAATAACCTTACTCTTGCGGATCAGCGCATTGCGCAATTCGTGACAAACTGGCAATATGTCGACCTGACCAATGCTGAGGCGCAGATGCTATATGATCAGCAATTATCTCGTGATGCTGTTGCAATACAAAATCAATTCCGCCGTTATCTATGCACTACCGATGGGAATACCTTATTTCAATCTTTACAGAACACCCAAGAGATGGCTGGGCTGCTTGACATGGCATATAACGGAGGAGTAGGTCTGATCGGCCAGAACCTGACAAAAGCATTATGGAGCGGTAATCGTGCCGAAGCCTGGTTTGAAATACGGTATAACTCAAATAACGGTTCCGATTTGAACATGCGTCCAGGACTTGCCAAACGACGTTATATGGAGGCCCAGTTTATTGGCCTGTTTAACGATCCGGCTGCCGCTACTGCGCAAGAGGCAAATGATGCGTTTGCAATGTTGCAGCGCCATCGTTCTGCAATAATAGCATATGAGAAGCAATATGGCATCCCGGCTGACGGCAGCACCCCAACAAATGGGAATCGAATTGCCGCTGCAAATATGGATTTTGCAACTGTGATTACACAAGGAAGTTTGGAAAATGTGCTCTCACTTGAGGAATCTTTTAACACTGCCAAGACTGCTCTCCTTTCCGATCTGCGTAATCGCTATCAGGACAACCCTGAGCTTATAGCAAGATTGCAGGATAACTTAATCACATCCACAAACATTTATCTCAATCCTGCTAAGCCTACGGACACTGATCGAAGCAGTCAGATGGATGCCCGACCATATGAAACCGGAAATTATGCTACTACAGGTGCTGACGATCTCATGATAGGCATGGACCAGCGCGACCTGATGCATGGCGGTAGGGGAAGTGACATTTTGCTGGGGGAGGGTGGCAGTGATGTACTTTTCGGGGAGGAAGGAGATGACATCCTTGCAGGCGGAACGGGAGATGATGTTTATATCTATCATGCTGGTGATGGCAATGACCGGATTATTGATAATCAAGGGAATAATACAATCATAGTAATAAACAGTAACGGTGAAATGAAGGTTATTGGAAATCTCTACAAGGATGGGACTATCTGGACATCTGCTGATGGAAAGGTCCATGTCACCCACAACTCCCCCTGGAAGATCGTCCTTGAAGACGGCAGCACAATAGAACTTGGCGAAAGTTTCCAGGACGGAGACTTCGGCATTCACCTGCTCGATATGCCAAGCAACCCTCAGACGACCACTACTATAGTGGGCGACCTGACGCTGACAAACATCAACAATCCTCAATATGATTCCTTGGGCAATGTCATCACTGACCCGAACAGTCCCTCCCCGAACAGAAATGACGTGCTTTTCGACAGCAGCGGCAATGACCGTATAGAGGGCAGAGGCGGCGACGATACCATCTTTGCCAATCGCGGCGGAGATGATTGGATACTGGGCGGCGATGGCAGGGATGCAATATCTTCCTATAACTCCACGGGCGCACCGTCAGACAACGACATCATCGAAGGCGGTGCAGGCGGAGATGTGATACTTGCAGGACCGGGAGATGATCAGTTGTTCGGAGAGAACTATGGAGACAGTGAAACCTTAATAGCCAATGGAGAAGTTGCACAGGGGATCAACGAAAAAGGAGACCTTGCATCAGGAGACACCGGAAACGACCTCATTTATGGTTCAGACCGCAATGACGCTCTCTTTGGAGGAGAGGGGCACGACCTGCTGGTCGGGGGAGGCGGTGACGATGTCATCCTCGGAGATGACAAGGCCGCCTCAGCGAGCATTAATTGGTCTGTCACCATTACTCAGGACCCCGGTGCTGTTTTCGACCAAGTGGGTGTAGAGAGAAGCGCAATCGGTGGTGACGATACCATTTATGCCGGCACCGGGAACGACTTCGTATATGGCGGCGGCGGCGATGACGAGATCGATGCCGGAGAAGGAGACGACATCGTTTTCGGAGAGGGCGGCAATGATTTCATTGTCGGCGCGGGTGGTAATGATACCCTGGTCGGCGATGCCTCATGGGTGCCTGTCAGTGAACAAGGGTCTGATTACATCGACGGCGGCAGCGGCAACGATTATATATACGGCGGGGGCGGTTCTGATGACCTCTTCGGCGGCGACGGCGATGATTATATCCAAGGCGATGATGCCGTCGCAGGCGCGGGAGACGATTACATTGACGGAGAAGCCGGTGCGGACACTCTCCTGGGCGGTGGCGGTGATGATCAATTATTCGGTGGTGCCGGCAACGACTATCTTCAGGGCGATGCCGGCAATGACTATCTCGACGGAGAGTCTGGTGCAGATATTCTTATGGGCGGTGACGGCAACGACCAGATGCACGGCGGAGAGGGCGACGACATTCTGAAGGGCGGCAGCGGCGATGACTACATAGATGGAGAAGCAGGCAGGAATATCGTATACGGCGAGACGGGAAATGATACTATCTATGGCGGCACTGAAAAAGATACGCTTGCTGGCGGCGAGGGAGCGGATACGCTGTATGGCGGCGATGGCGATGACACTATGTATGGCGATGGGGAAAATGATCACTTGGACGGAGGCATGGGCAAGGACATCCTTTACGGCGGCGCAGGAGATGATTTCCTGAGCGGAGGAGAAGGAGACGACTTGCTTCAGGGTGATGAGGGGAATGACACCATAAACGGAGATGCCGGCAATGATATAATAGCGGGCGGTTCCGGCAATGATGTTATATATGCCGGTGAAGGGGACGATGTCATTTTTGGCGATGCAGGGGACGACACCATAGACGGCGGCACGGGAAATGACTACCTCTATGGAGGAACAGGCAATGATACCTATGTTTTCGGCAGAGGCTCGGGACAGGATACCATTATAGATACGGATACCACAATCGGCAATATAGACACCATTCTTATTGACAGCAACGTTCAGCCGTCGGAGGTCAGCCTTCAGCGTGGAGGGGATGACCTTTATCTGACAATCAACGGCGCCAATGACAGATTGCAATTGGTAAATTGGTTTGGCAGTGATGCAAGTAAAATAGAGCGTATCCGGTTCGCTGACGGCACGGTTTGGGACAGTGCAGCAATACAGGCAATTGCACCCCCTCCTCTGAATACCAATGATTACCTTGTGGTTACGCCGCAGATCAACACGATTGACGGAGGAGGAGGCGATGACCTGATAATCGCCACGGAAGGCAATAACAACATTTACGGCGGTGCAGGGAACGACCGGATACAGGGTGGGATGGGCAATGACAACATTGATGGTGGAACGGGAAATGATAACTTAAGAGGCGGAGAGGGCAATGATATTCTTTATGGGGGATCAGGTGACGATTATTTGGAAGGAGGCGAGGGAAATGATACGCTTATGGGTGGCGAAGGCAATGATAGGCTGGACGGTGGAAATGGTATAAATACTCTGAATGGCGGTCCGGGAGATGACCTTATCTATTATAAGAATGTCACCGAGGATACGTATATTATTATGGAGCGCGGCGGCGGTTTTGACAACGTTAGAGTTAACCCGGGAGTTACACCTCCTTCATGTGCCACGGTAGTGTTTGGCGAAGGCATCACACCCGATGACCTCAGTATCCAGAAAGATATAGGGAACAGCACTGCCAGTCAGTTGGCTATAGGTATAGGCAATGGCGAAGGCATGCTTATCGAGAACATTGGCTACTGGGCCGGAGGCGGGCTTGCTCCATCTCCGCTTGGCGTTGATAATTTTGTCTTTGCCGATGGACAGGAATTGACCATTGAAGAGATATTAGCCCGTGCAGATAACGGCGTTATTGGCTATCAGGAGGGTACGCAAGGAGATGACGTTCTGCTCGGAAGTGTTGCAGATGACTGGATCAATGGCAACTACGGCAACGATAAAATCGATGCCCGCGACAATGACGACAGGGAGGACGGCGGCTACGGCAATGATGCACTGAGCGGGGGCTCCGGCGATGACGGCGTATACGGCGGATATGATGACGACATCATTGCAGGCGGCAAAGGGGATGATTATGTTACCGGACAGTGGGGCAATGACGTCTATGTATTCAATCGCGGTGACGGGAAGGATTATCTCGATAATGGCCGCCAACCTTATAGCAGCATGCCCGGAGAGGTTGACACGCTGTCATTCGGGAAGGATGTTAACCCTCAGGATATCTCGGCATTTGTGGACACAAACGGCGATGTTGTCCTCTCAATTAACGGAAGCGAGGACAGTATTACCGTATCATGGTTCGATGCGCGGTACAACTATCTTGAATACGGAGCCCTCGAACGTGTCCAGTTCATCGATGGAAACGGCAACTCCCGCATCTTTGACCTGACCGGCATTGTACGCTCGCTGAAGGGCGAGCTTATCGCGGCAAATGCCGGCAATCCCGTTCCTTTGTTTACCGGTGCAACGGCCGGCTTCGAGCTGACCGGCACGGTGGCTCCTGCAGGAGGAGATTATGCAATTGATTATGCTCGAACGGGCATTCTCTTTACCGGCGGGTCGAGTAATGGCGGCAATAATGCCGGGAACAATCCCTCAAGCCCCGCTATGCTTGTCGGCGGTAGTGGGAACGATACTCTCAACAGCCTTACGAATCCCGATACCCGCCCTGCTCTCTTAAATGGAGGACAAGGCAATGATACATTAATAGGCAGGAGCGGTGACACTTTCTCGTTTTCTAAAGGTGGAGGGAAGGATACCGTTAGAATCGTCAGGGTAGGAGGCCCCATCGATATCGGACGCCCTGGTACCACCATGAACTTCGGCATAGGCTACTATAATACCGGCGGCGTTGTTGATACCAGTTTAGGTCTCGGGTCTCTTGTGATCCGATACGGGGATGAAGGAGATGAGGTCCATATTGAGAACTTCAATCCCAATGATGTGTATGGTTCGCAGGTCGTCGACACCTTTCAATTTTCCGACCGGACATTAACCTACCGTGAGTTGATCGAGCAGGGGTTCGATCTGTACGGAACAAATGGAGCTGATGTCATTACAGGGACCAATATTACAGACCGGTTTTACGGTGGAGCGGGCAACGATATGCTTGCCGGCGGTGAGGGCAATGATACCTATGTATTCAACCTCGGCGACGGCGTTGACACCATTGAGGATACGGCTAATTCTACAGAGGGCAACCGCATACTCTTCGGGCAAGGGATAACGAGAGATGATTTAAGACTGGCTAAAGGCGAAGGGCAAACGGCTAACGGCATACTTACTATAAAAATAGGCACAGGCGGTGATGAAATCCGTCTCCTCAATTTCGATCCTGAAAAGCTCAACGGCTCACTTGTTGTTCAAACAATAGAATTCAGTGATGGAACGCAAGTTCTGCTTAGAGACCTTCTCGACCCCGGCACGGAAGGGGACGATATCATCAATACCGGACCCGGCAACGACAAGATCAACGCCAAAGGCGGCAATGATATCGTCAATACCGGCGGCGGCAACGACACGATTACCGGTGGCAGGGGCAATGACATCCTGAACGGAGGTTCAGGAGACGACACCTATATCTACAACTCCGGAGACGGCCTCGACCGCCTCAGCGACAGCAGCGGGATGGATACGCTTGCCATGGGTCCGGGCCTCGACTTCGACCACACGGTCATCCGCCTGGACGGCTCGACTGCCCGTCTGCGCCTCCTTGATGCCGAGGGCAATGAAACCGATCAGGGTATTGACATCACCCTCAACCCTGATAAAAGCCTCCCTGTTGAGACGGTCAGCTTTGCAGACGGCGCCGGCCTTAATATGTCCGGTCTCGTCATCGAATCAAAGACCACTTACGGCACCAAAAAAAGCGATATCATCCGCACGGGCCGCAATGACGACACTATCTATGCTTTACAAGGCAATGATGTCGTTTATACCGGATTAAGCAATGATACCGTTTATGGCGGAAAGGGAAACGACAAGCTCTACGGAGAAGGCGGCAACGATACCCTTTACGGAGAAGAGGGCAACGACCTCCTCGATGGCGGCAGCGGAAATGACCTCCTCGATGGCGGGAACGGCAACGACGCCCTGTACGGCGACAACGGCAATGATACCATTTACGGCGGCAGAGGGGACGATCTGCTTTTCGGCGGAAGCGGCAACGACACGCTGTACGGCGGCGAAGGAGAAGACATACTCAGCGGAGGAGCCGGGGACGATGTCATAAACACCGGAAAAGGAGAGGACGTTGTCCTTTTCAACCGCGGGGACGGCCACGATACTGTCATATCTGAAACAAAAAACGCTCCCCGGTGCATGCCCTGGTGGGATGAAGGCTGCGATGGCGGCGATAATAATGAGGACACGGTGAAGATCGGAGCGAACCCGCTGGATTTGATCCTTTCCCACTCGGGCAATAACCTCGATGTGACGATCAACGGCACAGCCGACCGGTTCACCATCCAGGACTGGTACGCGGCGCCTGCAGCCCGGATCGAGGAATTCAAGGCATCGAACGGGGGCGAACTGGAGAGGAGACAGGTAGACCGACTCATCCAGGCGATGGCGACCTTCAGCGCAGACAGCGGAATGAACTGGGGCCAGGCGATACAGGATAAACCGCAGGACGTGCAGCACATACTTGCCCAGTACTGGGAATCCCCGAACAGGCATTGTTCATGAGCGGCTCATCAGCAGAGGCTATAGACCCCGGGCCTCAGGACGAGGCCCGGGAAGGGCAACGAAAGAAGACAGATACCGGACTGAGCTGTCTTATAATGATAGCCCGTTTCCACGGCGTCGCCGCAGACCCCGCGCAGATCAGGCACGCCTTTGCCATAGGCAATGACGGCATGGGGACGCCCGACATTATCCGGGCGGGCAGGGAACTGGGCTTCAAGGCGAAGGCGGTCACTGTACCGTTTGAAAAGCTTGCCAGGCTCCAGCTTCCGGCTATTGCGGAAATACAAACAGGCGAAGGACCAGAGGCTGAAGGTGCAAGGCCGGCGGAAGCGGCAGGCGCGAAGCAATATATCATACTTGCCAAAGCCGATGCAGAGCAGGCGCTTGTGTTATATCCTGCCGAACCCAAACCGCGAGTACTCAAAAAGGACGAACTCACCGCCCTTTGGAACGGCAACATCATCCTTTTTGCCCGGCGCAGCCTGTTGGGCAAAGAGGAGACCTTTGGGCTCAAATGGTTTTTTCCTTCGCTCTGGAAATACCGGAAACCCCTTTCCGAAGCCCTGATCGCCTCGCTTGTCCTCCAGATATTCGCTCTTGTCTCGCCCATCTTCACCCAGGTCATCATCGACAAAGTCCTTGTCCATCGGGGGCTGACCACGCTTGATGTGCTGGCAATAGGGCTGCTGACCATAGCGCTATTTGAAGCTGCGCTGAATATCTTGAGGACCTATGTCTTTACCCATACCACGAGCAGGATCGACGTAAATCTGGGAACACGGCTCTTCCGGCATCTTTTCTCGCTTCCGCTCCGGTACTTCGAAGTGCGCAGAGTAGGGGATACCATCGCCCGCGTGAAGGAACTCGAAAACATCCGCCGTTTCCTGACCGGTTCCCCGCTTACCCTGGTTCTGGATCTCATGTTCGTCTTTGTTTTTGTGGCAGTCATGATTTTTTACAGTGCCAAGCTCACGCTTGTGGCCCTTGCCGCGCTGCCTTGTTTTGCGGCCCTCTCTTTCATAGTCAGGCCCTTGCTGCGCCACCAGCTTGACAAAATGTTCAACCATGGCGCCGACGCTCAGTCTTACCTGGTGGAAGCGGTCTCCGGTGTTCAGACCGTCAAATCCTTTGCCCTTGAACCCGAGGTACAGAAAAAATGGGAGGGCCTTTTCTCCAAATACATAGCCTCGAGCTTCAAGACCTACCAGTTGTCAGGCATAGCCGGGGCTGTCGGGCAGTTTATCAACAGGGGCTCATACCTTGTGATTCTCTGGTACGAGCGCACCTTGTGATGGACGGCGACCTCACTGTGGGCCAGCTTATCGCTTTCCAGATGCTTTCCGGAAGAGTGAGCGACCCTGTAATGCGGCTCACCCAGATGTGGCAGGACTTCCAGCAGGTGGGCATCTCCCTTCAGCGGCTCGGAGATATATTCAACGCAAAACCTGAACCCGCCATGGACCCGACCAAGGCACGTCTTCCTGCCGTCAAAGGGAATATCAGGATGGAAGGTGTGAGGTTCAGATACCGGATAGACGGCTCCGAAATATTGAGGAATATCTCGCTTGAAATCCCCGCAGGAATGACAGTGGGCATTGTGGGCAGAAGCGGTTCGGGCAAAAGCACCCTTGCCAAACTCCTCCAGAGGCTCTATATCCCGGAGTCCGGCAGAATTCTTATCGACGGTATCGACATAGCTCTGGCTGACCCGGCGTGGCTCAGACGGCAGATCGGGGTGGTGCTCCAGGAAAACTTCCTCTTTAACGGAAGTGTGAGGGACAATATCGCAATCCATTACCCTTCAGCATCCATGACTGATATCGTGAGAGTAGCCCAACTGGCAGGGGCACATGACTTTATTCTTGAGCTTCCCGAGGGCTACGACACCATGGTAGGGGAAAAGGGCACAGCACTTTCAGGAGGGCAGCGGCAAAGGGTTGCGATTGCGCGTGCGCTGCTTACCAACCCGAGGCTTTTGATCTTCGATGAAGCCACGTCCGCGTTGGATTATGAATCGGAAAGCATTATCCAGCGCAACCTTAAAAGCATGTGTTCGGGCAGAACCGTGCTGATTATCGCACATCGCCTCTCCACATTGAGGGATGCACACAAAATCCTTGTCATAGACAAGGGCGAGATCGCTGAATACGGCAGCCACGAAGAACTGCTCGGGCGCGTAGGGCTTTACCATCACCTCTACAGCCAGCAGCAAAGGGGCAAATGATCAATGGCTGAGCAACCTATTGAGAAAAAGAAAAACGCATTTGCCCTGGTTCGGGACTTTCCGGCAAAGACCAGGGCATTGCTCCGGGATATAAGGCAGGAATACGCCAAAGATGATCTCGAATACGAGTTTCTTCCTGCAGCCATGGAGATAGAGGAAACACCGCCCTCGCCGATCAAAAGAGTGCTGATCTGGGTGATTTTCATTATCGTGATCATCGCATTCCTCTGGTCCTATTTCGGCAAGGTGGATGAAGTGGCCGTGGCGCGGGGCAAGATCGTCCCTGACGGAGAGGTCAAGGTCATACAGCCCCTTGAAATCGGCGTGATCAGGGCCATCCATGTCACCGACGGCCAGCAGGTGCGCAAAGGGCAACTACTGATCGAAATAGACCCGACCATTAACCAGGCGGACGTCGAAAGCACGGTGAAAAACCTCTCGATCCGCCTGACCGACAAGCAGCGCCTTGAAGAAGAACTGACCGGAAGAAAAGTGCCGCTCCCCCGGGCAGTCGCCCAGCATATCCCCCGGGATGTCAGCGTCTATCAGGAACAACTGAAAGCCGCACGGAAGGCGGAATACCGGGCAAAAGAGGACGCACAGCGCGCCGTGGTGGAACAGCGGGCGGATGCGCTCGGAAACGCAGAGGACATCCTTGAGAAATATAGGAAAACCCGGGATATCGTCCATGAGCAGGCGACCGCGTATGAGGGCGCGTACAAGAAAGAGTATATCAGCAGGATGGAATACCTGGAAAAGCAGAAAGAGCTGTTCACCGTGGAGCAGGAGTACAAGGCCCAGATAAACGCCGTCGCACAGGCCAGGGAAGCTCTCAAAGAGGCCCGGCAGACGCTCACAGCACTCCAGGGAGAACGACAGAAAAGCATCCTGGGGGACATCATGGAGGGGCAGAAGAACATCGCCTCCCTTGAGGGCGAAATGACCAAGGCTCAGAAGCGCTACGAACTCGCAAAACTTGCGGCTCCCGTCTCAGGCACCGTGCACGGGCTTCAGTCATATACGATCGGCGGGGTAGTGACGCCTGCGCAGCCGGTTGTTACCGTTGTGCCCGAAGGGACTCAGTTGGTCGTCGAGGCAATGGCGGAAAACAAGGATATCGGATTTATCAAGGCGGGGCAGCCGGCGGAGATCAAGCTCGACACCTTTCCGTTTCAAAAGTACGGCACAGTGAAAGGCGTGGTGACATTAGTAAGCGCCGATGCATTTGAAGACAAAGGCAAAGATACTGGGAAAGATACCGACAAAAAAGGGCTTGTCTATAAGATTAAAGTGGATATGGAAAAGACGTCTATGGTGGTGGACGGCAGGCTTGTCCATTTTTCCCCCGGCATGGCCGCATCCGTAGAGGTCAAGACCGGCAAGAGGAGGATCATCGAGTTTTTCCTCTCGCCGGTCATCAAATATGCAAAGGAGAGCCTGACGCTGCGATAACCCCACACTCATTTCCCCTTAAATTAAGGGGAAATGAGTGTGGGGTTAGGGGTCATAATGAAGAACGCTCTAAAAAAGAGTTGCCGCTTCTGGTGCATTACGCTCATTGTCGCGCTGCCGGCCCTGGCGAATGCGCTTACCCTCAAAGAGGCGCTTACCCTGGCAAGGGAAAGCCTGCCGGAATACCAAGCAGTAATGCTGAAAATGAAGGCGACAGAGGCTCTTGCCACTGCATCGCTGGGACCTTACCTGCCGCGCATCGATGCTCAGACATCCGCTATTCGACATTATATCGGTCCTCAACTTCCTAATTACTCTCTTACAAACTATCAGTTGTCCGGAAACTGGACTGTTTTTGACGGCGGCAAGAGATATGCGAACAGGCAGATTGCGCTTTTGAATCTGGACAAC
>JAJZPZ010000272.1 GCA_021847795.1 Nitrospirota bacterium | reverse complement strand
ATGACTTTATAAAAAACCGCATCAACTTCGTCAGGTACGACAATTTCCCTTTTTCGTCGAGCACCCGCTCCTGTATCCTGTATACGTTGACTCCGTTTATAACACCGTGGCCTGCCTGGCCCTCCCTCCTCAAAGAGACGACATCAACTCTGTCGCCGCGCTGTGCAAGCGCTTCGGCGTATCTCTTTACCCGGCCGTCGACCTCATAGAACGTATAGGCAAGCATGCAGATTCTCTTTGCAGGTCTCCGGGGCTTGTTCTTATAATCGTCCGGCCAGAAACTTACAACCTCTCTGGGCAGCGCCTGCCAATACTGGCCTTCGTATTTTTGTTTTATATATTCCAGGAATTTTTTGTAGTACTCAACAGGGTATTCCTCATGCCCTGTTTTTTCTCCGCCGAAATTCATATAATCGGGATGGGTAATCAACAGGGCCATTCCTCCGTTTTTCGCGATCCAGTCGAGTTTTCTTTTCCAGATATCTATATTTTTCCCCTTCATAAGCACGAAAAGCGTAAAGTCCTGGGGAAGGGTATAGGGCAATTCGATATAACTGTTTCCCGCTGTATCGCCGTTTTTGCAGAAAGGGAAAATGGTCCTCACCCCGTCGGGCTCGGGCTCGAAGGGGTCCGTGTCGAAAGTGGACGCATCGTACTCGATATTCAAGTCATGTATCCAGTCCAGGTTGCACTGCATCGCAGGAGAGCGGAAGCCCACGGAATTCCATTCCTTAAGATAGCGGTTGATTTTGAGCGCCCGGCTCATGAAGATTTCCCTCGACTCGTAATATTTGCCGTCATGGTACAGCCCGTGAACGCCGACCTCGAAGCCGTTGGCGGTAAGCTGTTCCCGGAGCTCTGCGGACACGGGGTATCTCTCGGCGACAAAGTTGAACGAGGAATTGAAACCCATCTCCATTTCCAGCTGCATCAGCTTATCGCAATTCGCGTGTCCCTTTGCCGTGTCCACATCATGGGTCAGCACTAATGCAAACCGCTTCCCGCCGGGCCAGCCGGCCCAGCCTTCGGGTTTTCTTTTTGCGGCTTCGTCGATCGGCCAGACGTCTGCGCACTTCCGGCGCTTCCGCAGTACCAGCCAGCTCCTTATAGCGATCTGCAGCCTCCTGGGCACCAGCGGCTTTAAATTGTAATAGATTTTATTCTTGAGCATTGTTTATAAAAGACGGCTAACGGCGCACGGTGTACGGCTCAGGGCTCACGGCGCACGGTGTACGGCTAACTACATACGGCGCACGGCTAACGGATAAATATAAAATACCGTTCACCGTATACCCATGTGGCCTTGAGCCGTGTGGCCTTGAGCCGTGAGCCGTGAGCCGTGAGCCGTGTGCCGTGTACCGTGAGCCGTGCGCTGATCACTGTATGCGGCTCGCCGCCCTTGCCTTTATAATTTTCATCAACATCCCGGAAATGCCCCGGCACTCATTCTCAATATACGAAAAAGTTTCTCGATCAATATATCCTATTTCAGATGCAATGATGGCCTGTGTCAAAACCTCCGCAGCAGATCCTTTGGCAATGTAAAAGAACCGAATAGATTGCTTATCAGTATCAAGTTCGTCTCCTTCGGCAATATTACTCGGTATGCTTATTGCCGCCCTACGTATTTGATCTCTGAGCCCGAAGTCTTTTGTAAACATATGATTACCGGTCAATTTGTATATGTATATGGCAAAATCTTTCGCTCTTTGCCATACTTTAAGTTTCTGGAAATTGGACATAAAAATGGTGAACGGCTAACTACATACGGCGCACGGCACACGGTATACGGCTAACGGTATACGGCGTACGGCAAACGGTATACGGCGCATGGCTAACGGATAAATATAAAATACCGTTCACCGTATGCCCGTGTGTAGCCGTGTGTAGCCGTGAGCCGTGAGCCGTGAGCCGTGTAGCCGTGTAGCCGTGAGCCGTGTAGCCGTGTAGCCGTGAGCCGTGTAGCCGTGTAGCCGTGAGCCGTGTGGCCGTGAGCCGTGTGGCCGTGTAGCCGTGAGCCGTATACCGTGCGCCGTTCTTCATCCCACATGCCTGTACAAAAGCGATCCTGCAAGTCTGAGGAGAGGGATGGGTGTATGCGCAAAGACTTTATTGTGGAAGCCCGTTAATTGGAGCTTATCTTTTATAAACGCCTTCTCCCTGAGATCATACTTGAAGTAGTTTATCGCGGACTCCTCTGCCCCCCATCCCCTTTTGAACTGAACCAGCCCTTTATTTCCAGGCTCTGTCCTGCCGAAGGAAAAACTCCTGTGCCCGCTCCGAACAGAATGCCTTATCGCCTCCCACATGATGAGGTTATTCGCTCTCAAATGCTGACAGCGCTTGTCGGAGGCGCCGTATTTGTAAACCGCCTTATCGCCGAAATGGAAACAGACCGAGCCGCCGACAACCTCCCCGTTATACGACGCAAGAGCGACAAAGCCGAGATGCCCGGCAATAATATGCTCATATATTTTTTCGAAAAAAAAAGCGGCTGGGGCGGCAGGCCGTGCAGCTTCCGGGTAAGGCAGTTCAAACGAAAAAACTCTCTTACCGATTCCCATGAATTCATGATCG
>JAJZPZ010000271.1 GCA_021847795.1 Nitrospirota bacterium | reverse complement strand
GCACCAGCACCGCCACGTCGATATACCCCTCGCCGCGTTTACTTCTTAGCAGCTTCAGCACATCCCCACCCCCTGTCCAGGTGAGATATAGGCTTCATCCAGCTCGTAGTCCTGTTCGGCGTCCTGCTTATCGGCAATAGACCAAAGAGCATGAGTTATGTCATCGTCATGCACCATTTCAGAGCCGTTTTCCTCAATCCATTTATCCCGTACCACCTCCAGCGGATTCTTGAAGCGAAGAAGGTATTCCAGATAATCCGTACTGTACCTGTCATCCTTCAGTTCGTTGTAGACCAGCTTTGTGGCCGCAATTTCCTCCGCTTGTTCAATAAGCTGAAGCGGCTCCAGCTTTATCCACTCCCGCATAAAGGAGATATAGTTTGCCTCAAGCTTTTCCCAAAGCTCCGCTTTAATATCTTTATGTTCCATATCGCACCTCCTTCTAAAACATCCTGCCAAGGGAACTGAGTATCTCCATGGCGATGATGACGAGGTAGGTCAAGAGAAAGCACATCAGCATGATAAACGAGAACACCCTGATCTTCGACGGGATCTTCTGCGCTTGTCCTTTCAGCCGTTGGAGTTCCAATGCCTTGAAATCATGTGCCAGCATCTGAAAATACACAGCGCTGTCATCGCCGCGCAGGACGCTGATGAGCCCCCTGACCACATCGGAGAGCATGGGTGAATTGAGTCTTGCCTCAAACCGGGTCAGCGCTGCCTCATAGCTGGATGAGCGCATGTCGGCCGTCAGAACATCCAGCTCATGGGCAAAGGCGGGACCGGCATTTTTCTTATAGTTCTCCATCATTGCCAGCACGTCACGGCTGGCCTTCAAGGTCTGCTCAATGGTAGAAACAAACCTCGGAAGCTCGCCTTCGATCTGCTCCCGCTTTTCCTTGAGCTGCTCGTCGGCCTTCCGGATTTCCTTGAAGTATGTGAGGACAGCAAGGATAATCAGCACCGGCGATAGCAGAGGAAGAAGAAACAGGCAGGGAATCACTCCCAGCAGAATGGCTCCGGCTTTTGTAATGGCATAGGCCGAATAAACCTCCGGCGTCATGCTTAAGCCAGACGCCTTCAGGACGTTTGCCATGCGGCTGTGCTTGTATTCGTCCATCCGGATATACCTTGAGAACTTGACTGCCCCGGACATGAGCCAGGCTTCCACGTTTTTGGCGGCTTTTTTGTTCTTCCTTCCCGCATTCAGCATGGCCTTGGCTGTGTCCATAGTAGGCAGCTTCAGGATGCTTGCCAGAATGAAATACAGCCCTGCGGCAAGGAGGATTCCTGTAAATAACAGTTGTGTCATTCTCTATATCACCTCCTGTACTCGATGGGCTTGGTCAGCCTGATTACAAACGCGGTGCAGACAAAAATCGCGGCGGCACAGACTGCCAGAATGATCTGCCCCGCCGCCGTATGCATCAGGGTATGATACCAGTCCTTGTTGAGAAAATACATGATCGGCACGTTGGCGACCACCAGCAGGGCCATGATGATGAATTCCTTGCGTGGCTCAAACACCAGGTATTCCAGCTCGGCGTTCACAATACGCATGTCTGAGAGCTTGCTGACAATAGGAGTCAGCGTGGTCTTAAGACTGCGGTCATGCTGGCAGGCTGCTATGGCATCGCACCATTCCTGGAACACCTCGTTGTCTATTTTTGGCTTCATGCTGTGGAGCGCCTTGTCCAGATCGGGGTCAATGAGCTTCACCTGTGTCAGAAATCCGGCAAATACGCTTCGTACAGGAGGATTGAGGTACTGGATGCTTTCCTCCACCCCCGTCAGGATATCCTCGCTTCTCAGGTAAGCCGTAGTGATGATAGACAGAGCAGTTTCCAGCTCTGCGGCGATGTTCTTTTTGTAATGTGTGGCTGTCAGCCTGATGTACCAAAAGGGAATAAACATCATGCCAACCGCCGTCACGGGCACAAGGAACATGTTGCCTATCAGGACGGCAAGGCTGGCGCCTGCTGCAAGAAACACCAGCGACGCCGCGCAGATCATGGAGAAGCGGGAGCCTCGTCCGGTAATGGCGAGAATCTCCTGCACCTCGGTAATCTCACGGCGGAGGAAGGATAGCTTTTTACGCCTGGCAGCTTCGTTGATCTCAGCCTTGATGCTTCTGTTTCTACGGGTCAGAAAGCCGAACAGCCCGTCGGTAAATTCCATCGGGGAAAGTCCGAGCAAAAGAAAGGCGCCGGTGATGAAACCGGCACAGGCTATTAAAAGGATTGTCATCATCAGGAAGCACCTCCCGCCGCAAGGATTTGTTTCAGGGTGTCCTGCGGCATCCCATTTTCCAGAAAACGCTTCTGCAGGCTTAGCGAGATCCCCTGTACTGCGCTGTGGCAGCCATTGATAATGAATTTTCCGTCCTCCACGCGGTTCTCTGTGATCTGAAACTGGAACAGGCTGCGAAAGCTTCGTGTTCCGTCCGGCAGGATCTCGCATTCCATGATCTCCATTAGCCTGCGCTGCTTGTTCTCCAGCTGCTTTGAAAACACCACGATAGGGAATGCTTCTGTCACCAGATCCATAAGCGTATTATCCGCCATGTCATATTTCCTTT
>JAJZPZ010000270.1 GCA_021847795.1 Nitrospirota bacterium | reverse complement strand
ATACAAAATCAGGAGTGGGCAATTCCTGCAGGGTGTGGAAAGATTGAGAAATACTGCATAACGGCTGCATATAGGGATTATATGCTGGAGGAGTTCTCATATCTTGAGGACCCGCAATACAAAAAGGTAAAAGTTGTAATGGATGCAGGGAATGGCACGGCAGGCATTATCGTACCTGAGTTGCTCACCAGTATAGGATGCGAAGTAGTGCCGATCTATTGTGAGCCGGATGGGAATTTCCCTAACCATCATCCTGATCCGACGGTTATAGAGTATATGCAGGACTTAATTGCAGAGACAAGAACGTCCGGGGCGGATGTAGGAATTGGATATGATGGGGATGCGGATAGGATCGGAGTGATAAGCAGCGGCGGTAATGTTGTATGGGGGGACCAGATTATGATTGTCCTGTGCCGGGACTTGTTGAAAGAAAATCCGGGCATGAAGGTAATCGGTGACGTAAAATGCTCCCAGGTAATGTTTGACTATATACAAGATAACGGCGGTATTCCCATTATGTGGAAGACAGGCCATTCCTTGATAAAACAAAAAATGAAAGAGGAAGAGGCCCTTCTTGCAGGAGAGTTCAGCGGACACATATTTATCGGCCACAGATATTTCGGCTTTGACGATGCTGTATATACGACACTGAGACTGGTTGAGATAATGAAAAAAACCGGGAAGAGCATAAACGAACTCCTCTCAGGTATTCCCCAGATGTGTTTTACTCCTGAGATAAGGCTTGAATGTCCTGACCATAAAAAAAAGGCAGTTGTCGATCAAGTCGTATCAAAGGTGAGCGCTTATAAGGGAAAAGACGGGGCTCCTCATAAGATAATTGATGTGAACACCCTTGACGGTGTAAGGGTGCTGTTTGAAAAAGGGTGGGGACTTGTAAGGGCCAGCAACACCCAGCCGGCTATTATTATGAGGATAGAAACAGAGGATGAAACAAGCCTGAAAAGTTATAAGAAATTTCTGGAACAGGAATTAAAAGCGGCGATGAAGGCACGATGAAGGCGTTGATTCTAGCGGGAGGCGGGGGGACAAGGCTATGGCCCTTATCTAGGAAGAATTACCCGAAACAGTTCCTGAAAATAAGCGGGGACAAGTCCCTCTTGCAACAGACAGCATCGAGACTGCTCGATGTGATGTCTTGTAATGACATTGTTGTTATGACAAATAGCAAGTATAAGTTCTATATAAAATCAGACCTTGCCGAAATAAATAATATAGTACTTGAGCCTGTAAGCAGAAACACAGCTCCTGCCATTGCGCTTGGAGTTAAATATTGCATAGAGCGACTCGGCTGTAGTGAAGATGAGGTTATATTTATGTGTCCATCTGATCACATAATAAGGCCCAGTGATAAATTTGCCGGGTATATGCTATCTGCGTGTGAAATAGCAAGGAAGGGGTATATTGTAACCTTCGGCATTAATCCGGACAGGCCTGAAACCGGCTATGGATACATAAGAGCAGGCGAAATGATGGAGCCGGCAGAGGATGGCACAGAATGCCGGAGGGCAGAGGAGTTTACGGAGAAACCGGATAGTGAACTGGCGAAACAGTATATAGATGCTGGAGCATATTTCTGGAACTCCGGAATGTTTGCTTTCAGTATAAAAACTATAGTTGGCGAATTGAACAAACATATACCTGAGGTAATGGGATCATGGAGTACAAGTTTTGAGGATATGGTAGTGAACTTCAGCGCGATGCCGGATATCTCCATTGATTATGCAGTTATGGAAAAATCCGACAAAGTGGTATTGATGCCCCTTAATTTGTACTGGAATGACATAGGTTCCTGGGATTCGCTTTATGATGTTATGGATAAGGATGAGCAGGGCAATGTGAAAAGAGGAGATATCATTGCAATCGATACAAAAGACACTCTTATCTTCGGCAACAACAGACATATATCAACAATAGGACTGGAAGATTGCTTGATAGTTGAAACCGATGATGCCATCCTTATCGCTAAAAAGGGAGAGGCGCAAAAGGTAAGGGATGTCGTATCCAAACTGAAAGATGCTGACAGAAACGAAGCAGATGAGCATCTTACTATATTCAGGCCGTGGGGCAGCTATACCATTCTCGAAGATGGGTTGCGATATAAAATTAAAAGAATAGTGGTGAATCCGAACGAAAAGTTAAGCCTTCAAATGCATTATCACCGGTCGGAGCACTGGGTCGTAGTAAAGGGGACGGCAAAGGTCACAGTTGGTGACAAGGAATTGTTTATTCATGAAAACGAGTCGGTTTATGTGCCGAAGTCAACTCGGCACAGACTTGAAAATCCCGGGAAAGTCTTTCTCGAAATCATCGAAGTTCAAAATGGAGAGTATGTTGGAGAAGATGACATTGTGAGATTTGATGACGTGTATGAGAGATAAGGCAATCAAGAAAGGCTTGAAAGATAACACAAGAGGGGAATCCGACCGATGAAAATATCAATCGTCGGCACAGGTTATGTAGGACTTGTTACCGGGACCTGTATGGCCCAGATGGGCAATACGGTAATCTGCGTTGATGTTGATGAGAAAAAGATCGAAGGGTTAAGGAAGGGTATTATCCCC
>JAJZPZ010000083.1 GCA_021847795.1 Nitrospirota bacterium | reverse complement strand
CCGGGAACAACGGGATCGAGATAACAGTCTTGAAGCGAAAAAGTTGTCGGAATATATGACCATAAAACAATTAAAGGTTAGCAATGCAACAAACCTTGGAAAAGTTGAAGACATGGATCTGCTCTGGATAAAGGGCTCTGGAATAGTTGCGGCTTTTGAAATTGAAGCTACAACTGAAATGACAAGTGCCCTGATGAGAGGTTCAAATGTTGATAAGGCAGTAGATAAATTTATGGTATTACCTGAGGAGAGAGAACCACAGTTAAAGAATAAGATGTTATCCCCTCTTTTTAGCGATCATTTTGAAAGCGAAAACTGGAAAATCATCTTTTTTGACGCTTTGCGAGCGGCCTATGCTAAGGAGAAAAATGATTTGGATATTTACTCCATTATAAACCTCAAGAAAGTTAATGCCGGGGTCTCCGCAAAAGAGGCAAAGAAGGAGCAGGGACGGTTGTTTTAAACCCATCTCAGTTTGTGTCCCCCTGGAAATGAGGAGTGTACAACCTATGGCTGGCAATAAGACAAAGTCAATTTATAGGAAAAAGATAATGGTTCCCGATGATAAAGTGATCCACATTGACCTCAGTGATAAAGAAGTTACGGTTGGTCAGGAAATTGATGTTACTGTTAAGGTACTCCCATTGAAAATCGAGACAACCTCCCCTGATTATAAACTTGGTCCGTTGCCGTGGAGTAAAGAGTTTATTGAGAAAGAGTATTGGAGAGATATGAAGGGAACTAAAGAGGCTATTAATGAGCATCCTGGATACTTTATCAATCGCGAAATTGAAGCGACTGAGCTGTCTTTGGACTTTTTCCTTTCAGCCGTATCAGAACTGATGTCCTCTATCGACGGGTTTAAAAAAAGAAGTGCAGAAGCTAATTTCTGGACACGACCCAAACGGCATCTTGAAATGCAATTGATGTTTGCAATAAACAAAGCTCTTTTCTCTGTGACCATAAGCGCAATGGCTCTTGTAGACCGCTGTAGGGTATTGACGCTGAAATATCCCGTTCCAGCATATGATGAGAGGGTAGAACAATGCTTTGATAGAAACGAGGAGCATCAATTTGTGCAAGGACTCAGGAATTACATGGCCCATGTACGAATTGCTGAATCAAATTGGCAGACGATATGGGATGAAAAAGGGAGAAGGGTTAACTTTTTATTACGGCAAAAAGAATTGTTTGAAGGGGATAAATGGAATTCTTTGGCAAAATCTTTTATCGAGAAGTATCCCGATGGTATTGATGTCGAGACCCTCCTGGGTCACTATCGGGATCATGTTGCTGAATTCCATTTCTGGTTCCATGAGGCACTACGGAATGAATATGGCGATATTGTTGACGAGTACAAACGGTATAGGAACGTTGTTGATGGCATTAGTGCCAACACTGTTTATAGTCTCCTTCTTCAACAGGTCATAACTCAAAAACTGGATCCCTATATGTATTTGGATAAGTATTTATCCCCAGACGAAATTGAGACTGTGCTGGCTTTGCCAAATAATTCAAAAGAGCAAGTAGATAATATAATAGCTTTGCTTGAGGAATGTAATTCCTGTGATGATTCATTGCGTCAATTGGCTTATAGAGCTTTTAAAGTTGATCAGGAATAAGTCAGGCGGTTTACTATGAGTAGAGGCAAAAAAATCGTTATCATCGCAGGGCCGAATGGCGCAGGTAAGACGACCTTCGCCCGCGAGTTTTTGCCCCACGAGGCCGATTGCCCTCTCTTTATCAATGCGGATTTGATTGCTGAAGGCCTTTCTCCGTTTTCTCCCGAACAAGCCTCTTTCCGCGCCGGACGGCTTATGATGGAAGAAATCAAGAGGCATGTAGTTGACGGTAGAAGTTTTGCTTTTGAAACGACCCTTAGCGGTAAAATATATACTCAAATGATTCCGGATTGGCAGCAGTCTGGCTATGAAGTAAAATTGGTTTTTCTCTATCTTCCGGATGTCAGGATTGCTATTGAACGTGTTAAGTATCGTGTTAAACAGGGTGGTCATAATATCCCTGAGAGGATCATCAATCGCCGATATAAAAAGGGATGGCAGAATTTCCTATATTTTTATAAGCAGGCGGTAGATGCATGGGTGCTTTTTGACAACTCGGGCAGCATACCAAAACTGCTTGATGAAGGAGGAAAGGTTAAATGAGAAAAGATAGAAAAATTCGTGACAAAGATCTGGCCAATGCCGAAGTTGCATTACAACGAGCGGCTAAAAAAGCAAAAATGATCGCAGAACAGACGCATACCCCCTTAATTTTATTTGAAAATGGTCATGTGGTAAAGAAATCTGTTGTTAAGAGGAAGGCTAAACAAGGGGCTGATTCCATCAAAAATTAGTTCAATGCCCGGCAATAAGTAAATCAGAGTTGCAACGTGACGGCAACTTGATAATTAGCGCATTATCAGGGGGACAACGAAGAGGCAGTGAGGACTTTTGCTAATAAAATCAATACTTTTTGCTTTCCAGGCTTACTTGATGGATATTTGATGCACAAAGCAAACTAAACGAGACGGGTACGTTTGACGGGTACTCTGCAAAACAGATATGAAAGGAGCTTTTTTGAAATGAAACAGGATAAGCCAACACAACAGGAATGGCATGCCCTTTACGAAGTCGCCGCCGAATTCAGAAAGCTCGAGCAGTGGAGGTGGATGGACGACTCCGACGAGGACAGGGAGTTCATCGGGAAAGATGATAGGGCTGTTGCAAAGGCGCTTGGCCTGGAGTTCAGAGAGGCCGACGCACGGCGCGGTATGACAAAGTTTCTCGAAGGAATGTGAGACTGCCGGACCATGAAAGACCGGCTTGATAAGATCCTCGTGGAAAGGGGCCTTGCCGCCAGCCGCGAGCGTGCGCAGGCATTGATCCTTGCCGGCAAGGTGCTTGTGGGCGGAATGCCTGCTGCAAAGGCCGGCGCCATGATCGATACAGGGGCCGGCATCGAATTAAAAGGCGGGGACATCCCTTATGTCAGCCGCGGCGGACTCAAACTCGAAGCAGCCGTCAGCCGCTTCAATATCTGCCTGCAGGACAAGGTCGCGATGGACGTTGGCGCATCTACGGGCGGGTTTACGGACTGCATGCTGCAGCACGGTGCCCGGGGGATCTATTGCATTGATGTCGGGTACGGCCAGCTTGCATGGGAACTGCGGCAGGACCCGAGGGTGGTCCTGCTGGAGAGGACGAATATCCGGTACCTGGAAAGGGAGAAGATCCCCGATGCAATAGATATCTCGGTTATCGACGTATCGTTTATCTCACTGGTGAAGGTAGTCCCCAAAGTCCTTGAGTTCTTGAAAGCAGGGGGAGAGATCATCGCCCTGATAAAACCCCAGTTTGAAGTCGGCAAGGGTGAGGTGGACAAAGGGGGCATTGTAAAAGACGAAGCAAAACGGTCAAGGGTTGTTGAGCAGGTGCGGCAAGCGCTTGAAGCCCTGGGTTTGAGTACCATAGGGCTTATACCCTCTCCGATCCTGGGGCAAAAGGGGAACAAGGAATTTTTGATATACCTGCAAACTGCAAATCCCGAATAAACGGCAAACTCTAAGCACGAATATCTAAATCCTAAACAAACTCGAAATCCCAATGACCGAAATTCAAAACATGTTTGGAGTATGTGAATTTGGAATTTTGTGCTTGTTTCGGATTTAGAGCTTAGTGCTTAGGATTTGCCGTATCTTTAAGATGTTGTAAAATGCAGCCGTTTTTGGTGTATAATATCGGTTCGTGTTTTCACGGGGTACTGTTTTAAATAGGAGAGAATGTAAATTTTTCTACGGAGTGAGAGATGAATATAACGCCTGATTTTATTGATGAAAAAACATGGAATAAGGTCCTTAATTATATAGCGCTGAGCGATGAGGAATCTCCCTACCTGTTGATTGACCGGGATGTTGTCAGGGAGAAGGTCTCTCTCATCGGCAAGGGCATCAGGAACTCGAAACTGTTCTATGCGGTAAAGGCGAATCCTGATAAAGAGGTCCTGAAACTGGTGAACAGCCTGGGGGCGGGCTTTGAGATCGCATCCGAAGGCGAACTGCAGATCCTTGCTTCTATAGGGGTTGAGCCGGAGAGGATCATCACCAGTAATCCCATGAAGACCTTCAAGTTTCTCGGGCAGGCAGTGGAATACGGGGTCAACTACTTTGCCTATGATTCCATGGCCGAGGTGGAAAAGCTTGCCAGGCATGCGCCGGGGAGCAATGTCTATGTCAGGCTGTCTGTGCCGAACGAGGGAAGCGAATGGCCGCTGAGCAAGAAGTTCGGCGTTGAGATGGAAGAGGCGACAGAGCTTCTCCTGCAGGCCAAGGATAAAGGGCTCAATCCTGTCGGCATCACCTTCCATGTGGGTTCGCAGTGCAACAATGTGTATAACTGGAACACCGCTGTTGACAAGGCGCTGGACGTGTGGGAGTCCGCTGAACAGCGGGGAATAAAGTTGAAGGTGCTCAATATCGGCGGCGGCTACCCCATTTGCTATACAAAGAGCGTGGTCGATATCGCGAGTATAGAGGAGAAGGTCAATAAAGCCATCAGCCGGAAGTTCCCGGAGGATGTTGAAGTCTTTTTAGAGCCCGGGAGGGCTGTTATCGGCGATGCCGGTATTTTTGTTTCGACGGTTATCGGCAAGGCAAGGCGCGGAGATGAAAACTGGCTCTATATCGATGTGGGCGTCTTCAACGGCCTTATGGAAAGCATAGGGGGCATCAAGTATGCCTATGCAGTGGGCAGCAGGAGTGAAGTGAAGACATGGACGCTTTCAGGGCCGAGCTGCGACAGCTTTGATGTGGTAGACCGGAAAGTGGAGCTGCCTGAGCCGGAAGTCGGGAACCGCCTGCTGATCCTTTCGAGCGGCGCCTATACGATCTCGTACGCTTCCGAGTTTAACGGTTTCTCCATTCCGAAAACCATCTTGCTGTAATTCCGGTCGGAGATCCCCGGATAAGTGACTGCCGGCGGGATTTTATTTATAATTTAAAAATAAAGATAAGGAGGCTGTAAGAATGATAAAGTTTTTTGAAAAGGACCCATACGCCCCCATTCAATACGTGTACGATGTAGAAGAGGTCCTTTATAAAGGGAAAAGCGATTTCCAGGAAATCATGGTTATAAAAAACCCCCACTTCGGGAAAATAATGATCCTTGACGGTGTTGTGCAGATAACGGAGAGGGATGAGTTCCTCTACCATGAAATGCTTGCCCATGTCGTCATGCATGCACATCCAAACCCGAAAAAGGTCGTGGTGATAGGCGGGGGAGATGGCGGGACCGTCAGGGAGATCCTGAAGCACAAGTCTGTTGAGAAGGTGTATTTTATCGAAATTGATGAAGAGGTCATCAATGTGTCGAAGAAGTTCTTTCCCTCTGTCGCCTGCGGCGTGGATGACAGCAGGGTGGAAATAAAATGCATGGATGGCGCCGAGTTCATTAAGGGCAGGGACGGGGATATTGATGCGGTTATCGTTGATTCAACGGACATTATCGGTTTTGCGAAAAGCTTGTTCACCGTTGAGTTCTTCAAATCCGTCAAAGATGCCCTTGCCGAAGAGGGCATGTTTGTAACTCTTTCAGAGTCCCTCCACTTTCATAAGGAGATCGTTGTCGAGGTGCAGGAGGCAATGAAGCTCATATTCCCTACAGTTGACCTCTATACTGCCCCGATAGCTACCTATGCAGGCAACTGGTGGACATTCTCCGCCGCATCAAAGAAATACGGCCTGAGGGAAATGAGGACTGAGTACACAATAGATACCAAATACTACAACGACGAGGTGCATGCGCAGGCCTTTTTGCCGACCAAAACATATGAGAAATTGATGCAGAGAAAACTCCAATGGTAAGCTGCTGAATATTCTGGGAGATTCAGGCCCTTGTCTTCCCTCCTCAGCTAGCCTTGACAGGGCATTTAAGTTATTGTTAAATTAATTAGCACTCTCATAATCAGAGTGCTAAAGGAGTGCATGTCAGATGGCATTTGATATGCTGGATAAAAGAAGTAAGCAGGTGCTGTATGCTGTGATCCAGAGCTATATCAATAGTCCTGAACCGGTAGGCTCACGTTTTGTAACGAAAAAATATCCTCTCGGGTGTTCTTCGGCAACGATCAGGAATATTATGTCCGATCTTGAGGATATGGGCTTTCTGAGCCAGCCCCATACTTCTGCGGGCAGGATCCCGACCGGAAAGGGGTACAGATTTTTTGTGGACAGCCTTATGGATACGGAAAAGGTCAATGAAGGCAGCGAAATGTCGAGGGAGTTCGTAGGACAATTTACGCGGAAACTCGAGGGTATTAAGACCGACCTGAATGTGATGTTCTCAGAGGTGACGAATACCCTTTCCATAATGTCGAACTATGTGGGCATTCTCATCCCCCCGCAGCCTGAAAAGATTACTTTTAAAAGGATCGACCTTATACGGTATAAGGGATCGAATGTAGTGGCAATATTGCTGACTGACGAGGGGATTATCAAGAACAGGGTTCTGCAGGTGGACCCCAGGTTTACCCAGGATGACCTGACCCGCATAGCAGACTACCTTAATTCCGAGTTCTCCGGCTTCATTCTCGATGATATCAGGGGCATGCTCATCAAGCGGGTGAAGGATGAGAAGACCCTCTGGGACAAACTGATCTCAAAGGCAATACAGATATGTGAACAGGCCATATCCTATTCAGAGGACGATATCTTCGTATCAGGTCTGTATGACGTTATGGACCTGCCTGACTTCTCCAATATTTCGCGGATAAAGGAGTTGTCGAGGGCCATAAAGGACAAGCACGCTATCCTGAAACTCCTCGATGAGTTCTCGGATGCAGAAGGTGTTCAGGTCATGATCGGCGATGAGAATCCCGTTGAGGATTTGAAAAATTTAAGCATTGTCACTGCGCCATACAAAGAGGGCGCCCGGCCCATGGGCGTTATTGCGCTTATAGGCCCCACAAGGATGGATTATCTCAAGGCCATATCCATGGTGGATGCAGTGGCAAAATGCGTAAGCAAAACGTTCAGGGATTAACTGATGCGCAGGGAGGTGACAGCGATGGATGAAAAGAGACAGTCTGCGGAAGTTGCGGACGGCGATACGGGGAAACCCGAGGAAATAGACATTTCAAGGGAGCCGGAGGATAAGCCGGCCGAAGCCGCTGAAACCATACAGGCCGAGCTTGAGGAGATAAAGGACAAGTATCTCCGGCTCTATGCGGATTTCGACAATTACCGGAAGAAAATACAGAAAGACAAAGAGGAACTCGTAAAATACGCGAACGAGTCGCTGATGTATGAGTTCCTGCCCGTGATCGATAACCTGGAGATGGCGCTCAAGCACGCAACCGACGGGGGGCCTGAGGCATTGCAGGCGCTCAAGCAGGGGGTGGAAAACACCCTCAGGGAAATGATGAGGACCCTTGAAAAATTCGGGGTCACGCCGATTGAGGCGCTGGACAAGCCCTTTGATCCCGCATTCCACCACGCGATGTCCCAGGTGGAAAGAAGCGATGTGGAGTGCAACACTGTTGTCGAAGAATTCAGGAGAGGCTACCTCTATAAAGAAAAGGTATTAAGGCCTTCGCTTGTAGCAGTCTCGAAAAGCCAGTAACAACCTGGACCCGGGGATCTCACATACGGAACATCAATAACCAAGGAGGAATATAGAATGGGAAAGGCAATCGGCATAGATCTCGGCACAACGAATTCGGTTGTTGCAGTTGTTATGGGTGGAGAGCAGGTGGTAATCCCCAACCAGGAAGGCACGAGGACAACTCCATCTGTTGTTGCATTCACCGAAAAAGGGGAAAGGCTCGTCGGGCAGATAGCAAAGCGGCAGTCGATCACAAATCCTGAAAATACCATATTTTCGATAAAGAGGCTCATGGGGAGGAAGTACAATTCCCCTGAAGTCGAGCATGCAAAAAAAAGGCTCCCTTATAAAATAGTCGAGGCGTCGAACGGAGATGCCCATGTCGAGATAAGGGGCAAGCGGTATTCGCCCCCGGAGATCTCCGCAATGATCCTGCAGAAACCGAAACAGCTTGCCGAAGACTATCTCGGCGAGCAGGTCACCGAGGCGGTCATCACCGTGCCGGCTTACTTTGACGACAGTCAGAGGCAGGCGACCAAAGACGCGGGACAGATTGCAGGGCTCAGCGTGCTGAGAATCATCAACGAGCCGACCGCAGCTGCCCTGGCATACGGGCTCGAAAAGAAGAAGGAAGAAGAGGTCGCTGTCTACGATCTCGGCGGCGGGACGTTCGACATCTCCATCCTCGAAATCGGGGAGGGGGTTATAGAGGTCAAGGCCACCAACGGCGATACTTTTCTCGGCGGCGATGATTTTGATTTAAGGATCATCGACTGGATGGTCGATGAATTCAGGAAAGAGCAGGGGATTGATCTCAGGGCCGACAAGATGGCGCTCCAGAGATTGAAGGAGAGCGCTGAAAGGGCAAAGATAGAGCTTTCGACTGCTGCTGAAACCGAAATCAATCTTCCCTTCATCACTGCCGATGCCACAGGACCGAAACACTTGCTCATGAAGCTCTCAAGGTCCAAGCTCGAGCAGCTTACCGACGACCTTGTCCAGAATACCATAGAGCCCTGCAAAAGAGCATTGGCAGACGCGAAATTCTCCCAGAGCGATGTCGATGAAGTAATACTCGTCGGGGGACAAACAAGGACGCCGAAGGTGCAGCAGGTGGTGCAGGGCTATTTCGGCAAAGAGCCGAACAGGTCCGTGAACCCCGATGAAGTGGTTGCAGTAGGCGCTGCCATCCAGGGCGCTGTTCTGAAAGGTGAAGTAAAAGAGGTGCTGCTGCTCGATGTCACGCCGCTTTCACTCGGCATCGAGACCCTCGGGGGGATATTCACCAAGATCATAGAAAGGAACACAACAATCCCGACAAAGAAGTCGCAGGTGTTTTCTACGGCATCGGACAACCAGCCCGCAGTTACCATAAAGATCCATCAGGGGGAGCGCGAGATGGCTTCCGACAATAAACTGCTCGGAGTATTCGAACTCGTGGGAATACCTCCGGCGCCGCGCGGCATCCCGCAGATAGAAGTCACCTTCGACATTGATGCAAACGGCATACTCCATGTCTCTGCAAAGGACCTCGGAACAGGCAAAGAGCAGTCCATCAGGATAACCGCATCGAGCGGGCTTTCAGATGAGGAAATTAAGAACATGATGAGGGATTCTGAATCCCATGCCGAGGACGACAGGAAAAAGAAGGCCCTTGCTGAAGCAAGGAACGAAGCCGACACGCTTGTCTACTCCGTGGAGAAATCCCTGAAGGAGTATGGAGACAAGATTACGGATGATGAGAAGAAGGACATAGAGGCTGCCCTGGAGAAATGCAGGAAGACCAAAGAGACGAGCCAGGATGCCGCGGAACTGAAGTCCGCTGTCGAGGAGCTTACCAAGGCGTCTCATAAGATTGCCGAGCATGTGTATAAGGCGGCCCAGGAGCAGCAGGCAGCAGGAGCACAGGCAGGCGAAGGTACGGGCCGGAAAGCCAAATCACCTGAAGAAGAAGTAGTGGAAGCAGAATTCGAAGAGAAAGGAAAATAAGAGCGTTAAGTGTTGTTGAGTTATAGCGGGAAAGCAACACGCCTTTATGCTATAACGCTCCACGCTCTGCGCGGTAACGGTTGTTATGAAGGATTATTATAAGCTTCTCGGCGTTGACAGAAGCGCTACACAGGATGAGATTAAAAAAGTATTCAGGCAGCTTGCTTTAAAATACCACCCCGACAGGAACCCGGGAGACAAGGGCGCTGAAGATAAATTCAAGGAAGTAAATGAAGCGTACACCTGTCTCGGGGACCCTGAGAAACGCGCGCATTACGACAGGTACGGGACTTCCGAGGGTTTTAATACCGGAGCCGGCTTTGGAGGCGGAGCTGCGGGATTTAATGATATTTTTGAAGACATTTTCGATGATTTCTTCGGCGCCTTCGGCGGCGGCGGCGGATCGAGGCGGGCCAGGCCGACAAAGGGGGCTGATCTCAGATATAATCTCACCATTACCCTTGAAGAAGCTGCCTTCGGAACTGAAAAGGCGATCAAGATACCGAGATGGCAGGCCTGCGACACGTGCAACGGAACAGGCGCAGAGCCCGGCAAACCCCCTGTAGCATGCCCGCAGTGCAAAGGGACCGGACACATAAGGTTCCAGCAGGGTTTTTTCAGTGTCTCAAAGACCTGCAGCAAGTGCCAGGGCACCGGGAGGATTATCACAAATCCCTGCGGCGCCTGTAACGGAAACGGCAAGGTAAGGGTCCAGAGGGAAATATCCGTAAAGATGCCCGCCGGGGTCGATAACGGTTCCCGCCTGAGGCTTACCGGCGAAGGCGACTTCGGCAGCTATGGAGGCCCTCCCGGAGACCTGTATGTTGTCCTCACGGTTGACGAGCATCCGTTTTTTAAACGGGAAGGGCTTAATGTCTATTGCCAGGTCCCCATATCTTTTCCCAAGGCTGTTTTCGGGGGAGAAGTTGAAGTCCCTACACTGGACGGTTCATCAAAACTGAAGCTTCCCGCAAGCACGCAATCCGGGAAGGCGTTCCACCTGAAAGGCAAAGGAATCCCGAAGCTGGGAAGCCACTACCGGGGAGACCAGGTAGTCAGCATCTACATTGACGTTCCGAAGAAGCTGACGCCGCGCCAGAAAGAACTCCTCGAGGAATTCGCGGAGATCAGCGATGAGGCCACTGAAGATGCAAAGGGGTTCAAGAATAAACTGAAAGATCTGTTCTCAATGTAGCATGTGAGAATCTTTATCCCTCCGGAAAGCATTACAAGGCAGCAAAGCTTTAAGGTCCCCCGGGATAAGGCCCGTTATCTCACTTCCGTCCTCAGGTCCCAAAAAGGCGACAAGCTGGATATTATCGACGGCAAAGGCCGGGCATACGAGGCGGAGATTTCCGACATTGTAAGGAATGACGTTTTCGTGAAAATCATCGGTGAGAGCGTAATGCATACCGAATCCTCGGCGCATCTTGTGCTCTGTCAGGGAATCCTGAAAGGGGAAAAGATGGACATGGTGATTCAAAAGGCGACTGAGCTGGGAGTAAAGGAAATCATTCCCCTCATTACTGAACGATGTCTTGTCAGAGAAACAAGAAAGGTGAAGAGATGGGGCAAGATCGCTGAAGAGGCTGCCGAACAATGCGGGAGAGCGGTGATCCCGGACATCCATGGACCGGCTGATATCGTCTCGCTGTTGCAGGGGAGAGAATTGAAAGGGCTGATCTTCTGGGAAGAGGGCGGCCTGCAGCTTGCAGAGGCTATCCGGAAAGCGGACCCCGCAGGGCCCATCCACATCATTATCGGCCCTGAAGGAGGACTTGCAGCAGAAGAAGTGCGCATGGCTGAAGAGTGCGGTCTTGTGAGGGCGACACTCGGCAAGCGCATCCTCCGCGCCGAGACTGCGGCGCTGGTCTCTGTGGCGTTGGTCCAGTATCTGATAGAGGATGCCGGAGGTTGTTTGTCCCGCTTTGAAATAAGGTAATTATCTTTCAGGGTAATCTGCAGTAGCCTGCTGCCTTTTACGCTGCCATTGCGGGCGAACACAGGCGCATTGCAAATAAATACTTTATGCTGCCGGCCGGACCATTGCCCGCGAGATCACAGGAATGACCGTTGCTAAACGTATTTATCCAGCAGGTATTTTGCCCAATACCAGCCTATGATGCTGAAAACAAAACCCGCGAAAAGCCCGGCGCCAAGTCCGATAAGGCCACCCAACCATCCGCCGATCATACTCAAAACAGTAGAACCCAGGGTCTTTATCATAAATTTCATATCATTTTCCTTTATCAACTGCTGTTAACTGCTCTTCGGGATGTGCTGTCAATACCGGGCGCCAACCGCCTCACGCCGCCCTCCACACAATTTTAACATATACCAGGGAGGCGCATCATAAGGAGGGATACTGCAGTGGCGGGGCGCGGCGCCTCTCATGGGAGGTGAAGTGCTTTTCCGGGGGGAATGGAATCCGGACATTCGGGGTGGACCTCTTTGCTCCCAACCTCGTGATCACTGACCTGAAGATGCCGAAGATCGACGGCATCAGGCTTATGGATGAAATAAGGACCAACAACTCCGATGTGGATTTTATTATGATCACTGCCTTTGAGACCGTGGACACGGCAGTTGAGGCTATGAGAAAAGGAGCAGCGGACTATATCCCCAAGCCCCTCAGGGAGCCGGAACAGCTAAGGATTGCCGTCTCAAGAATATACGAGAAGCAAAGGCTTGTGGCTGAGAATAAGTTCAGGGAAGACCTCTATTACCGCCTCAATGTCTTTCCTGTTGCAATTCCTCCTTTGCGGGAGAGAAAAGGGGCAATCCCCGGTATTGCGAACTATCTCGCCCGGACCATCTTTGTGCGGCTCGGCAAAGAAGTGAAGGAACTGCCTGATGACACAGCGCGAAGTCTGGCGCATTACCCGTGGCCCGGAAATGTCCGGGAACTCGAAAACGTGATCGAAAAAAGGCTGATTACAGGCAAGGGGCCGGCAAGCGGGCTTTAAGCCCTTTGCCTGTTGGTGTGGATGAGTCGACAACTATGGAATACGCCTCGAAAACAGGAGTATCCGTTTTCCTTTTGCTGGGCATCTTATGGCAACCCGCATATGCGTCACCTGATATCAAAGAAGGTTATGACGAAAATACCGAGGTAACGGTCAGGGGAACAGTAAAAGAAGTCGTAAACGGGACGAGGGGTCCTGTTATCCTGAAAATTCGTTCTGATAGTAAAATGTACCGGGTAATCACTGCGCCGCCCTGGTATTTATCTCAGGAAGGTGTGCTGTTTCAGCCGGGTTCCGAATGGGAGATTAAGGGGTCCAGGTATTTCGGCAGGGATGGGAACCTCTATCTGGTCTGCAGGCAGATGAAGGATATCGGTACTGACAAGGCAGTAGTTTTCAGGGACTCTTCCTGTAAACCGAAATGGATGGGCCGTAGAATGCACAAGAGACATATGCAATAGCTGTATTTTGGGGTAAATTACAGCAACTTGCAACGGCAGGGCGCACTGCTTCCGCCCAAACAACCAGCATGGTAAAATCGTCAAAAATCCTCCCCAAACCTTTTCCTTTCTGATATACTTACTTTATAACGCGCGAGGAGGTCTTTATGCTTGTAATCGCAGAGAATCTCAATACAAGAAACAAGGCGTATATGCAAGCAGTCAAAGGCAACGACAAGAAAACCATTGCATCATTGGCAAAGGGCCTCGCAGAGAAAGGCGCTGATATGATCAATGTCCAGTGCTCCACTGATAGCATGGGAGATGAAAACGTGCTGCCTATGGTGGCGGAAATTGTCCAGGAGGCTGTGAATCTTCCCCTCTGCCTTGATTCACGGAACTCGGAGGCTTTGGAAAAGGCGCTTGGGATATGCAGGGAACCCCCTATCATCAATTACCTGTCCCTGGATGAAACGAATGCCGACGCTATCCTTTCGCTTGTGAATAAATTTAAAGCAGACCTTATCATCAGGGCATTAAGAGGCACAGTGCCGATGACATATGAAGCCAAACTCCAGATCCTGGAGGAATTAATCGAGAGGGCCAATGCGGCGGATATCCCGAATGAAAGGCTCTTCGCAGACCCCTCCATTGTCCATATGGGAAGGGGGATGGGGCAGGACCATCTTTTGAATACCCGCGAATCCATTATTGCGCTGAACGAGATGGTGGATCCGCCGATAAATACGATCGCATGGATTTCCAATGTATCGACAGGCATCCCGAAAAGTCTGAAGCCCCATGTGGAAGCCGCATTCCTCAGCTATCTGGCAGGGTCCGGACTGGATGCCGCCATGCTGGATGTGACTGAGGCCGAGCTTATGAAGACGGTATATATGATAAGGTCTTTCAGGGACGAGGTAGTTTTTACGCCGGCGGATATTTCATAAATCATAACGCCCCTGCAGGGATTTTTTACGACTTTGGCCGGGGTCGGTTGGAGAACACAGTTTGTTAAAACTTCGTGACGGTATTGTTGAGCTTTATAAAAAGGTCGCCACATCTATCCCCACCGATATGGAAGAGGGATTGAAGAAGGCCTTTTCAGATGAAACGGAGCCTCTTGCAAAAGAGTCTCTGGACATTATACTGAAGAATATTTCGCTTGCGAGAACAC
>JAJZPZ010000269.1 GCA_021847795.1 Nitrospirota bacterium | reverse complement strand
TGTCCGGCAATAATATGCTCATATATTTTTTCGAAAAAAAAAGCGGCTGGGGCGGCAGGCCGTGCAGCTTCCGGGTAAGGCAGTTCAAACGAAAAAACTCTCTTACCGATTCCCATGAATTCATGATCGAGACCTTCACTCCCTCCCTCATTGCCTTCTTTATATTCCTCTTCGTGCTGTCACGCAGGTTGGAAAAAAGCCTCTCCTCTCCCTGCAGGAGGTCGAGTGTGTGCCCGTAATAAAAGGAGGACGGGCTTATTCCATCGGGCATGCTTCCGCCCCTTATCTCGATGGATCCCCATCCATTTTCCATCCCGTACTCAACCAGGCTGCCCATCACTCGCTGAAGAGCTTCACCCCCGGGAAGCACGGGCTCGCAGGAGTCGGTAAACGGAAGAGACACGCCCCTCTTCCCGGTCAAAAAGCTTTTGATCTCCATCACCGGGACCAGCGCCTTCAATGTGTTGTTCTCAACTGAGGAAAAATAGCGGGGGGTATAACCATACGACTCATGGAGGACCCGGGCCCAGGATGATGAATGGAAAAAAGCGCTCTCCTTGCGGGTACGGAGAAGCTCGTCCCATCGGCGCTCTTCCAGGGGATTTGCTATGTCAAAGCGGAGGGGACCATGATGCGATGTGCAATTGTCTTCTATACAGGCAATCATTTTACGGCAATTCAGCAGTCAGCTTCTTTCTTACTTCGTCGATCATCTCTATAGTCCGGCGGGCGTTTTTCAATGAGTCTTCAGCATCGGAGATATCTACTGTTTCCAGATCGCCGTAATCGATATCGGTTCTTCTTGAAAGGAGAAGCTCGATCTTTTTCAGGATATCTTTTGACAGCATATCCCTTTTTACGAATCGCAGGCTGAGCATAATAATTGCGCCTTTGTGGGTTTCAGGGTTCACCCCTTCGAGGATCAGAATCGAGCGGACAGCGCTCAGTACGGCATAATAGCTTCTGTTTATGGAGGTTTCATATCTGCCCTCATTGAAGTTGGCTTCCGCATCCGAGAGGTATCTGTATGCTTTTCCGATCCTGATATCACTCAGGGCCTTTTTGTCTGCGGGCTCGAGGGTCAAAATGCAACCCCTTCTTTTGCTATATTCTGATAGAAAGGCGAATTCATTCCCTTTTCTTTTTCAAATACTGCATAGTCCTTAATGACGGTAGAGAAAAACAGATCGTTCCGGACCTCTTCCTCGACAAAGATATCGATTATCTTATGCTCTGTATCGGGGTCCCGGTCCTTAACCACTATCAGGATATCGAAATCCGATCTGTCGTCATAATCTCCTCTTACCTTTGACCCGAAAGCATAGACCGCGACTATCCTGTCCTGAAATTTTTCCCTTAACCTGGAAGTTATACGATCGAGTACGTCTCTCTCATATTTATACATAATTAAATTATATCACGACTGCGCCTTGCGCCATTCCTTGATCTTGCCGGATACGTATTGCTGCTGCTCTTCGGTGAGGCCCGGATACATCGGCAATGAAAGCATTTCGAGCGCCACCTTCTCCGATACCGGGAAATCCCCCTTCTTGAACCCCAGGTCTTTGTAAGCGTCCTGGATATGAAGGGGCACAGGGTAGTGGAGGCCGGTGTCTATATTGTTGTCCGCAAGATACTTTTTCAGGTCTTCCCTCTTCTGAGTGCGGATGATGTACAGGTGATGGACCGACCTGCCCCATTCAGGCTCATGGGGGATCATGATCCCCCCGACATCTGCGAGGGCTTCGTTATAGAAAGAAGCCCTTCGGCGGCGGTCCTCGTTCCACTCTGCAAGGTGTTTCAGCTTTACACTCAAAAGACCTGCCTGGATTGCATCGAGCCGTCCGTTGTACCCTTCTATTTCATGATAATACTTCTTTGTCTGCCCGTGGTCGCGGAGCATACGGATGTTCCTTGCAATCTCATCATCACCGGTGGTGACTGCGCCGGCCTCACCGCAGGCCCCGAGGTTCTTCCCGGGATAAAAGCTGAAGGCTGAGGCCAGTCCCATGGAGCCCGCCTTTTTCCAGCGGTTCTCCCGCTGCGAAAAATATTCGGCCCCGTGCGCCTGGCAGGCATCCTCGACAATAAAGAAATTATACTTTGCAGCAAGCTCCCGGAGCGGGTCCATATGGGCCGGCAGGCCATAAAGATGCACCGGGACCACGGCGCTGACAGGGCTCCCGGTGTCCCGGACCACTGCCCTGCCTGTTTTGGCGTCCACGGTACACTTTGACATGAAATATTCCCTGAGCTTTTCAGGGTCCATGGAGCAGGTGCGCTCATCGATATCCACAAAGCCGATAGCCGCCCCTGCCTGGGAAATGGCTTCTGTCGTTGCAATAAAGGTGTTGGGGACAGTTATCACGGTGTCCCCCTTTTTCACCCCGGCTGCGATAAGGGCAAACCTCAGGGCATCGGTGCCGCTCCCGACACCGATACAATGCTTTGCATCGCAAAACCGGGCAAAGTCCTTCTCGAACCCCTCAACAGCAGGACCGCCGATAAAGCGGGAAGTCCGCAGGGCATCCCTGAAAACTGATACCAGCTCGTCTTCAAGCTCTGCATGCGGGGCGGCAAGATCCAGAAACGGCACCG
>JAJZPZ010000268.1 GCA_021847795.1 Nitrospirota bacterium | reverse complement strand
TATTCTTAGAGTGATAGGTTCGCCTTCTCAGTTCATCATGAACCCTTCCATAGTCCATTGATAGGGCTGACCTTCCCCTTGGCGGGGAAGGTCATTTTTTTAACCAATTAGCTGGAATTAGGTTGCGCTAAATAATACAGATTGCTGCTCTTGCCGCCGTTCTCGCGCCACCTTTGCTCCTTACGCAGACGGCCGCTTTTTTCAAGGTCAGCTATGGCGCGTTTCACGGTGCTTCGGGACAGCTTCAGTTCCTTGGCGATGGTACCAATCGCTGGGTAGCATTTGCCTTCCTTATCTGCGCGGTCATGTAAGTACATAAATACAGCCCTCGCGCGATGCGGAAGCTCCGAGGAATAAAGAGAAGAAAAGTAACCCACAGCTTCACCTCCTATTCAATCCGAACAGGTGCTTTTGTCCTGGTCGGCGCTTCCGGCTCCTGATTCGGCGTATGGAGTAATCCTCTTGATGCGGCAGCTTCAGCTTCATCTTCCTCCGGCACATCCACACAGGCAGAGTGACGGCGGATGATTTCTTCCTCCACTCTGCGCCTGTCGGCATACTCCACTTCTCTGGCTGATTGTTCGGCAATCTCATAAGGCTTGCCGAAGGTAATGCCCCATTCCGTGAATAGCTTCAGCCAGGTGCGCATTGGGTATTCTCCGGTCTTGGTAACGATAAAATGGCCCTTTGGCATGGACTTTAACTCGTCGGGAGTCATCAATGGCCGCTCGATCATCTGCAGACTCTGCGACGGGTCGTTTTTACCCCGGCTGATCGAACCGCTCATGACGGTCTTGCTGCCCATGGCTTTTGACAAAATCTGTGCCGATTCACTGTTGGGAGCAAAACCGCCGAACACAGTATCCTGACAGTTGTCTATAATGATGGCCGAACCCTCTCGGCCATAGTTTTTCTCCAGCTGTGCAAAGCTCTGTATGATGGCAACGATAGACACGCGTCGGGAGCGGGAAGCGGAAAACATCATCTCTGCCGACTCAATTTTAGGGATGGTACCGATCTCGTCGAGGAACATCATTACACGATTGGGGAGCTTGCCGCCATGCTCGTCGGCCACCGACAGGATCTCGCGATAGAGCTGCTGTACGATCAGGCTGATGATGAAATACTTTGTGTTATCTTCTTCCGGCATCACCAGGAAGATTGCGCTTTTTTGGGTGCAGAACCTTTCCGCATCGATTGCCGTGTCAAAGCATAGAATTTGCTCCAGCTCGGAATCCAGAAAAGCGTTCAATCTGGATAGGGCAGTTGAGAGGACACTCTGCATGGCCTGCTCCGCCGAATTGAGTGCCGCCCCGGCGAACCACTTGGTCTTGTGCTCATCCGGCAGATGAGCAAGAAGCAGCTGAAACAAAGTCCTACCCTTGACGCCGCTGGGCGCCAGCAGATCCTGTATGAGCTTGAATACCGACACGATGTGCCTCTGCCTCGGCTCACAGTATTCCGCAATAAGCAGAATCACGGAAGTCAGCAGCCCTTCCGCCGCGTCATAGAAGAAGGCGTTTTGTCCAGCCATCGCTGTATCGAAGCCACCGGAGGAGATGATGGTCTTGGCGGTGATCTTGGCATATTTCTCCGCTCTGGCTTTAAACGCAAGGTTCTGAGGATTATTAAGATATGCGTCCATATACCGGTTGACCAGATGGAGCAGATTGTTTCCGTCCGAGCGGGTGGGGTTTCTCAGGTCAATGACAGCAACATCGTATCCATATTTTTCTTTTGCAATCCCGGCATAATTGCGGTAGAGATCGCCCTTGGTGTCGGTGGTCACAAAACTCATTCCGCAAGCGCAGGCATATTCCAGATTAGGATAAAGAAAGTTAGCGGTCTTGCCGACGCCTGCCGCGCCGATCATCAGACAATGGATATCGTCATCGTCTACCATCGCATATCCGTGCTGAGCGGTATCGTCAAACAGCGACGCTTTCCTCCAGCCGACTATCAGTCCCTGCGCTTTCGGAAGGCTTTCGCCCTTTCGCCACTTCTCCGGCTCGTAGGGAACCTCGGTATATGTCTTTTTTATCTCCCGTTTTGTTGCCCAGCGAGCTGTACCGTGCTGACCGTCGCCGACTGTTTTGGACTTGATGCCGTTTAAAGTGTAGTAATGCGCTATGAGAGATAACAAACCGATAACGCCAAACATGGTCAGGCCGGCAGCAGTTAAGATTATGATTTGGGATGTCTTCAATTCGATCCCTCCTTTACATGGTCATAGAAAAATTTACTGCTTGCTCCTGCACCGGAAGCATCGACGGCAGCTCCTGCTCAACAAACATCATGATTTTGACGCAGTCCAGCGCAAGGCGTTGATAGGAGGTCAGGAGCTTATTCATATCCTCCAGTGTGCGGATACCCGATGCCTGAAGCTGACGGCTGATATCCGAAACATCCTGGCGCAGCTGTTCAGCTTTGGTACGCAGCCAGCCCCTATCCTCATGGGGACGGTAGCTGTCCTGCAGCTTTTGAATAAGCTGCTCTATTGTCACAGGCTGTTCTATCTGGCGGAGCTGCCTTTGCATGGCAGCAAGCGAGCCAGCCGCCATGCACTGCAGGCATTCACGAACAGCTTCCGTATTCAGTG
>JAJZPZ010000082.1 GCA_021847795.1 Nitrospirota bacterium | reverse complement strand
TTGGTGCTGAGTTCGGAAGAGACCAAAGACAGCGTCAACCTCACCCAGAGGCTTTACTGGGTAAACGACGCAAAAGAATTTTCAGAGAAAAAGATTTCCATTGATGCCTCCCGGGTCAAAGACCTGAAATTCAAGGCAGGGCTTTTCGCGCCCGGAGAAGGGGAAGTGCTCCTCTCCTTTCATGTCCCCTTCAATGCAAAACGCATGGCTGTGGGCGACGTGGATGGAGACGGCCGGCAGGAAATAGCCCTGGTTTCCGACGATCACGTAAAGATATACAGGCCGGGGGTCGACCTGAAAGCGCTTTGGGACTTCAAAGTCCCCTCTACGGATGAAGTGCTCTGGATAGACAGCCTGGACATCAACAAGGATAAAAAAGAGGAACTCCTCATAACCTCCATGCAGCGTGGCGAAGTCGTTTCCTCCATCTATGAACTGCACAATGAGAATTTCGTCCGGCTCCTGAGTATGAAAGAGACCTTCCTGAGGAGGCTCGGGGGGGAAATCATAGCCCAGCAGTACACAAAGGCAGACGGATACAGCGGGGGTGTCTTCACCATTACCTATGCCGGAGGCGCGTATAAAAAGGGAGAGGCGCTTAACCTTCCTGAAGGTATAAATATCTATGATTTCCAGTATGCCGGCGCTCCTGACGGGAAAAAGGCGATCCTGGCCTGGGATGAAAGGGGCCGCATAAGCCTGTATAACGACAAGGGCATCCGCATGTGGACGAGCAGGAATGACTTCGGCGGGTTCTCTCGGAGCTTTACAAGGGAGGCGCCGACAGTGATGGTCGACAGGGGGAAATGGGCGGTGAAAGACAGGCTGGTGATGAGGGAGGGAGAAATCCTTGCCCCGAAACGCAAACCCCTGGTCGGCATGGCAAAAGGGCTGGGGTACTCGAGTTCGGAAATCAAAAGCCTGTGGTGGAACGGAGTAGGTGTTGACGAGAGGGTCTTTATCGAGAAGTTAGGGGGAGAGATCCTTGACTACTACCCTCTCGGAGATAAGATAATCGTGCTCACGAAAGTGCCCTCGCTCATGAAGATGAAAAATCTCCTGAAAGGCGAGAGTCCTTTCGGCGTGATGCTCTATGTTTTTTCCACCAAAGGCCGATAATTCCTGTCCACGGCCTTTATGAAACTCTGTTGCGGGGGGATTTGTTTTGGAGAGTAGGAACATACCACGACATATAGGTATCATCATGGACGGCAACGGCCGTTGGGCCGAGATGCGGGGACTGCCGCGTTTTGAAGGGCACAAGAGAGGCGTTGGAAGGGTCAGCGAGATAGTGGAGGCCGTTAAGGGAATCGGAGGTGAAGTGTTGTCCCTCTATGCGTTCTCGATAGAAAACTGGATGCGTCCCGAGGAAGAGGTGTCCGTCATTATGGCGCTCCTCGAAACCACCCTGAAAAATGAATTCATGAACTTTATGAAAGGCGGCATCCGCTTCAGGATCATAGGGAACAAAGAGAAGCTGCCGGACAACATCCGTTCAATAATAGAACTCGTGGAAAAGGAGACGTACAACAACAAGGAGTTTGTCCTGCAGTGTGCCCTGAGTTACGGCGGGAGGGATGAAATAATCAGGGCAGTGCGGAAGGCCGCCGCCCTCAACCCGGCGTCTGAAGAAATTACCGAGGAATACCTTGCCGGATTACTCGATACCGCGGGCATCCCTGATCCCGACCTCATTATCAGGACCAGCGGGGAGCAGAGGTTGAGCAACTTCCTGCTGTGGCAGTCGGCATACTCCGAATTTTACTTTACCAATACGCTGTGGCCTGATTTCACGAAAGCGGAACTCATGGAGGCGGTCCATGAATACCAGATGAGGAGCAGGCGCTTCGGCAAGGTGGACAACAACAAATCCTTTTTCGCGGGAAACTCCTTCGGCATACCAAGCAAATGGAGTGAGTGATCCATGCACTCCAGGAGGCTTATTGTCGCTGCCGTTGCGCTGCCCCTGCTTTACCTCTATATTTCCCGGCTGTCTCCCCTCTTCTTCCTCATCCTCCTGGGCCTTATCGTGGCCCTGGGGCAGATGGAGTTCCATGCAATGTACCGTACACGGAAGACCCTCTCTCTCCTGGGGACTGCCGGCGGGACTTCAGTGTTTCTCCTTTATGCGTATGCCGCCACGTTGCCGCCGCCGCAATTCACTGCCGCCCCCCCTTTAGCGCTTCTTTACCCTGTCCTTTCCATTCTTTTTTTCATGTTCATTTCATCGGCGCGCCTCTTTATTGTAAAAAATCCTGAAGCAGCGATGAAAGACCTGGCCCCTGTTGTGACAGGTTTCCTGTATATCCCCACCCTGCTCCTTCCCCAGTGGTTTCTGAGGCTCGACGGATATGCATGGATCTTCTTCCTCTACGGGTGCGTCTGGTCGTCGGACAGCATGGCCTATTACATAGGGAAAGGTATGGGAAAAACGAAGCTCTACAAGGAAGTAAGCCCCAATAAGACCGTAGCCGGCGCCTTCGGCTCCGTTATCGGGGGCGTGCTTTCCGCAGTTATTCTCGGGACCCTTCTGCTCAAAGGGATGGCCGTTCCTGTGCTGGCGGCAACCGGCGGGGCAACCGGCGCAATAACCATCGCGGGGGACCTTGTGGAATCCATGTTTAAAAGAGATGCAGGCGTCAAGGATTCAGGCTCCATCATTCCCGGGCACGGGGGCATTCTCGATAAAATAGACGGCGTCCTCTTTGCCGGTCCCACCCTATGCATGATAAAATGGTTACTATGAAGAACATCTCCATTCTCGGGTCCACAGGCTCCATAGGCAGGAGCACCCTGGATGTTGTTGCGAAATTCCCCGGCAGGTTCAGGGTCGCCGGGTTGGCTGCAGGCAGAAACATCCCGCTCCTTATCGAACAGATCGGCAAATTCAGGCCCCGGGTAGTCGCTGTGGCCGATGAAGAGGCCTGTAAGGAACTGAAGACAAAAATCAGGGGGGCCGGCAGGGACCATGTTCCCGAGATCCTCTGCGGGGTTGAAGGCATCAGCAGCCTGGCCGGAGAGAGTGATACCGACATCGTGCTTTCCGCAATTGTCGGGGCTGCAGGACTCCTCCCCACGATCGCGGCCATCAGGGCAGGGAAAATTGTCGCCCTTGCAAATAAGGAAACTCTCGTAATGGCCGGCTCTATTGCCTTGTCAGAGGCAAAAAAGTTCGGCGCAACCCTGCTGCCCGTTGACAGCGAGCACAGCGCAATCTTTCAATGCATGAGGGGCCATGACAGGGGGTCCGTCAGGAAACTCATCCTCACCGCCTCCGGCGGCCCCTTTGCAGGCAAGACCGCAGATGAGCTGAAACAGGTCTCGCCTGAAGATGCCCTCAGGCACCCGAACTGGAGCATGGGGAAAAAGATATCGATTGATTCAGCCACGCTCATGAACAAAGGGCTTGAAGTCATAGAGGCCCATTACCTCTTCGACTTTCCACCGGAAAAAATAGACGTGCTCGTTCACCCGCAAAGCATCATCCATTCGATGGTTGAGTTCTGCGACGGCAGCTATATAGCCCAGCTTTCCACGCCTGACATGAAAGGGCCTATCGCTTATGCGCTGTCCACCCCTGAAAGGCTCCCTTCCGTGCTCGAGCCGCTCCCCTGGGAAAAGCTGTCAGGCCTGACCTTCAGTAAACCCGACCACAGCGCCTTCCCCTGCCTGTCCTTTGCCTATGCCGCAATAAAAGCAGGGGGCACGGCGCCGGCCGTCCTGAACGCCGCAAATGAAGTCGCGGTCAAGGCCTTCCTGGACGGCATTATCGGTTTTACCAACATACCTGCTATAATTAAAAAAGTGATGGACTCTTATAGCTCACAGCCTGCCGACAGCATTGATGCCGTACTGGAAGCGGACAAACGGGCGAGAGAGGAAGCACGGCGGATGACAGCGTGCAGCGCCCGGCATTAAGCGCTGCTGAATTCATGTTTTTTGCGCACAACGGAGGATTTTCGTGAGCATACTATTTGCCATACTGATGTTCGGTTTTTTGATATTCATCCATGAACTTGGGCATTTTATTCTTGCGAAAATAAACGGGGTAAAGGTCCTCAAGTTCTCCCTCGGCTTCGGGCCGAAGATTGTGAGCAAACAGATCGGGGAAACGGAGTACATGCTGTCCGCGGTCCCCCTCGGCGGGTACGTCAAGATGCTCGGAGAAGACGTGGAGGAGGGCGAAGAGGAAAAAACCGCCCCCCATGACGAAACGCGGTCATACAAAAACCAGCCCGTATACAAGAGGTTTTCCATAGTTTTTGCAGGCCCCCTGTTCAATCTCCTCACCGCAGTGGTCATCTTCTTTTTCATCTTTGCCACCGGAGTGCCCACGCTTCTTCCGGTCGTAGGGGAAACGATGCCGGACACGCCTGCAGCCAGGGCGAATCTTTTGAAGGGCGACAGGATTACGGAGATCAACGGGCGCCCGGTCAGGCAATGGACAGATATAACGGACATCATTCATAACAACCCGGACAAGCCCCTTGCCTTCACTATCCAGCGCAACGCAAAGCAGATCACGGTAAGCATAAAACCTGAAAGCAAAAAGGTCAAAGACATATTCGGCGAGGAGAAGGAGGTCGGGCTCATCGGCGTAAAGCCTTCAGGGGAGACCTTCAGCGTAAAAGCCAACATACCGGACTCGGTGAAAAACGCCTTTCTCAAGACATGGGAGATTTCCGTCCTGACCATCATGGGAATCGTAAAACTCATCCAGAGGATTATCCCTGCAGAGACGATAGGCGGTCCCATTCTCATCTTCCAGCTCGCTGAAAAGCAGGCCACTGCAGGGGCGTTGAGTTATTTCTTTTTTGCCGCTGTAATCAGCATAAACCTCGGGGTGCTCAATCTCCTGCCCATTCCGGTCCTTGACGGAGGACACCTCCTGTTCCTCATAATCGAAGGCATCAGGAAGAAACCCCTCAGCGAGAAGTCCATCCTCGTGGCGCAGCGGATAGGCCTGGTCATCATAATCATGCTCATGGTATTTGCCATGTATAACGACATCTTCAGGCTCATACGCGGGAAGCCGCTGCCATGAAAGACCGTGAAGAGTTATGCGTGATCAGTAATGAGTTAAAGGACAAAGACTCATCGCCTTTAAACTCATCACTCATCACCCATCACTCATCACGCGTTACGGTTTTTGGTGTGAGATGAGGCCCGCGACCCTGAAACACCTGCATTCGGCGGGCGGCGTTATTTTCAGGACAAAGGACAGCGATCACGAGGTGGCCCTCATCGCCACAAAGGGAAAAACCGTATGGACATTGCCCAAGGGCATCATCGACAGGGGGGAAAAGCCCGAGGCGACCGCTGTGAGGGAAATAGAAGAGGAGACAGGTCTTCTGGGCAGGATAGTCCACAGCCTCGGAGAGAAATCATACTGGTTCTATCTTAAAGATGAAAATATAAAATACAGGAAAACAGTGACGTACTTCCTGCTGGAGTATGTGAGCGGCGACATGGCGAATCACTGCTGGGAAGTTGATGAAGCGGACTGGTTCCCCCTTGATGCCGCCCTGGGCAAAGTGTCCTACAAAAGCGACAGGGAAATACTGGAGCAGGCAAAGGCGCGACTCGAATCGCTGTAAACGGAAGATGCAAGCTATGCACGACATGCCGGAACATAGCCTCCTGCGGGCAGGGGATTGAGAGATGGGAAAAGTGCTCTCCCTGAGTGAACTGAAAAAGGAGATCGATTCCCTGAAGGCCGCGGGCAAACGTATTGTGTTTACCAACGGCTGCTTTGATATCCTCCATGCAGGACACGTCAGGTACCTCAAAGAGGCCAAAGGGTTGGGCGACATCCTCATTGTCGGCCTGAATTCGGATTCCTCGGTGAAAAAACTGAAGCCCACTAGACCGATAATCCCGGAAGCCCAAAGGTCGGAAGTCCTCGCGTCCCTCGCTGCAGTCGATTACGTCACCATATTCGCCGAGGATACGCCCTACGAACTCATCAGGACAATCCGCCCCGATGTCCTCGTGAAAGGCGGCGACTGGAAAAAAACCGATATTGTCGGCTCAGACCTTGTCCCCGACACATACAGCCTGCCCTACGCAAACGGGATCTCGACGACGGAGATAGTAAGGAAAATAAGGGATTTTCATAAATAAAATTTTACTTTGAGAAAGACTCTCAGCGGCTATTCGTCATAGCGCTGTATTTTATATAGCGCCACATACTTATATTTCAGGAGGAGTTATGCTCAGAAAAAGTTTTTTTACCTCACTGTTTCTCGTACTTCTTGTCTCAGCCGGCCTCGCCTTTACCGGCGCACAGAAGGGGGAGGAGGCATTCAGTAAACTCATGGACGGCAACAAGAGATTCACCTCCGACACTCTTTCCCGGAAGAATGTCGGAGAGGCACGGAGAAAAGAGCTTACAAAAGGCCAGCAGCCCTACGCTATAGTCGTGACCTGTTCCGACTCACGGGTGTCGCCTGAAATCATGTTCGATGAAGGACTCGGGCAGCTGTTCGTCATCCGCGTGGCAGGCAATGTGCTCGATCCTGTTTCCCTCGGGAGCGTGGAATACGCAGCGGAGCATCTCCATTCGCCGCTCCTGATACTCCTCGGCCATGATCATTGCGGCGCTGTTACGGCAGCCCTCGATACAAAAAGCAAACCCGAAGGCAATATAGTGGCAATAGTGAGGAAAATAATGCCTGCTGTTAAAAAAGCGACCCTGAAGGGCGGCACAAAGGACGACATCCTCAACAACGCCGTCAGGGAAAACGTATCGCTGACCCAGAACTACATGCTCAGGAAAAGCCCTGTCCTGAAACACCTGATCGATACCGGAGAACTCAAGGTGGTTACCGGCGTATATCATCTCGACAGCGGTGCAGTCGAAATCTTAAGTGCGCCGAAGGCCGCGCCTGAAAGCAAACACGCGCATTAATTATTAAAAGGGGGGGCCGTGCCTCCCCTTCCCTTCCCCCCCTGATGGGGCACCGCTCACCCTCATGCCCTGCAGAAAGCTGTTTCCCGCATCCTCAATTCCCCAAAAGGCAATTGACAATAGTGGAAAATTCATAGATAATAGTCCAATTTCAGAAGGCAGGCGTATTCATATGACTAGACTCGAAAAGAGAAGGAAATGCAATTAAAGACCCTTTCGCCGGACGCCGCGATAAAATCAACAGCCTGGTACATCCTTCTCGTTGTGATCCTTGCCGTACCTTTTATGGTCACCTGGAACTCCACCGGAAGTCTTATCGGAAAATACGATGCCCTCCTGCTGAAAGCAGCGCAGCCCAAAGAGGTCGCCGACATCAAGGCCATCCATGAGGAGTTCGAATCCGCGAGGAGCATTTCCATCATAATGACCGTGATATCCTTTGCAGCAGCGACATTCCTGTTGTGGTTTTATCTCAACAGGTCGTTCGCCCGCCCCCTGAAGGCCCTCGGTAATTTTACAGAGCGCCTGCGCAACTGGAACTTCTCGGGGAGCGAGGAAATCAAACCGGCCGGCGGGGCGGAAGGGATAGCGCAAAATCTAAACGAGGCGTTCCCCTGCATAAGGAATTTAAATGCCACAAAGCAGAGCATCTCATTGATGAAGGAACGGGATATGTCCCAGATCGGCAAACTGTCGGAGATAGCCGACAGCAGAAACGGGTTCCAGGGCGTCTGCAGGCTGGTTGCCGATTATGCGGCGGTAATGGGCGTGCTGGAATCGGACCTGAAGGCTGTTCAGGAGGGGTTGATCGACACGTCCAATGTGCTCGGCTCGGTCATAGGGCTTACCACCGACCTCGGCGGTTCCACGCAGGGACAGTCAGCGGAATTATCGCAGACCTTACGGTCGCTCGAAGAGAACACCAATACCATCAACTTCATCGCCGACATAGGCTCGAAAACCAGGAACAATGTCGACGGCATTGTCAGCGATATAACGAAGAACGCGATGCAAATGTCGTCGCTTTCCGATGCAATCCGGCAGATACAGGAGAGCACGGTGCAGATAACCAATATCATCACCGTGATAAAGGACATAGCGGACCAGACCAACCTCCTCGCGCTCAATGCCGCGATAGAAGCTGCGCGTGCAGGAGAACAGGGCAGAGGGTTTGCGGTAGTGGCCGATGAAGTGAGAAAGCTGGCTGAGAAAGTCGCAAAGGCCACCCAGGATGTCGTAGGTCTCGTAAAGGAGACGGAAGAACGGGTCACCGCAGGGGTGAGCATCGTCGGCGAGATTGTCGGGGCAAACAAATCCATTGAAGGCCAGGCGGTCCGGATCAAAGAGGGGGTAGACAACCTTGCATCCGCAGTGGAAGAGCAGAGCGCGTCCATGCAGCAACTCAGCGATTCGGCGCAGAAGATATCGGGCGAATCCGAGGCGATAACGGCTACCACTGCGGAACTGGTCGAAAATGTGCTGAAAATGACGGACTCCATGGATAAGGCGTCAAACGTAATCAATTCATACAAAATGTGAGCAGGAGGGACCAATGTCAGGCAAACCCAAGCTGAGTATGTACTGGGCCACAGCATGCGGAGGATGCGAGATATCGCTCGTCAATATCCATGAGAAGGTGCTCGATGTGGACGCGAACTTCGAATTCATGTTCTGCCCGTGCCTGCTCGATACGAAAAAAAAGGACATCGAAGCCATGCCCGATAAGGGGATAGCGATAACGCTGTTCAACGGTGCTATCAGGACGGAGGAGAACGAGGAGATGGCGCGCCTGCTCAGGAAAAAATCCCGGGTGCTCATCGCATACGGTTCCTGCTCGTACGAGGGCTGCATACCCGGCCTGAGCAACCTGCATTCACGGGAGGACCACTTCAAAACCATATACCTGGACAATCCTACTGTGGACAACCCCTCGGGAGTGGTCCCGACACCCGAGACCGCTGTTCCTGAAGGCACGCTGCGCATTCCCTCGTTCTATGAAAGGGTAAAGACCCTGTCCGATGTCGTGGATGCGGACTACTTCATACCGGGCTGCCCGCCCGAACCCCACCAGGTCTGGAACGTGATAGAGGCCGTTGTGCAGGGCAGGCAGCTGCCGCCTGCCGGAAGCGTGATCGGGGCGGGAGCTTCGGCGGTATGCGAGGAGTGCGAGAGGAAAAAAGAGGACAAGAAGATAAAGAAGTTCTACAGGACTTACGAGATGATCCCGGACAGGGAGAAGTGTCTTCTGGAGCAGGGCATCGTGTGCATGGGCATAGCGACGAGGAGCGGTTGCGGCGCGCTCTGTCCCAAGGTGAACATGCCGTGCACCGGCTGCTACGGCCCTCCGGAAGGGGTGCTCGACCAGGGGGCGAAGATGATCGCTGCGCTCGGCTCGATAATCGATATCGGCGACGTTAAAGGATTGTCCGAGGAGGAGATAGCCAAGAGGGCGGATGCGGTGATAAGCTCCATTCCCGATCCGGCCGGCACTTTCTATAAGTACAGCCTGCCGGGTTCCATCCTCAAAGGGAGGATTTCATGAAACGGATAACGATTGATCCGATAACAAGGCTCGAAGGACACGGCAAGATAGAGATATTCCTCAATGACGAGGGCGACGTGGCGAATACATACTTCCAGATTCCCGAACTGAGGGGGTTCGAGCAGTTCTCCATAGGGAGGCTCGCAGAGGACATGCCGGTGATAACAAACAGGATATGCGGGGTCTGCCCCGAAGCGCACCACCTTGCCTCGGTAAAGGCGCTCGACATGCTTTTCGGGGTGGAGCCCCCGCCGGCGGCAAAAAAGGTACGGGAACTCCTGTATTCGTCATTTTATGTGACCGACCATACCACCCATTTTTATGCGCTCGGCGGGCCTGACTTCATCGTCGGTCCGGATGCCCCTCCTTCGGAAAGGAACATCCTCGGCGTTATAAAGAAGGTGGGGATAGATATCGGCAGGCAGGTAATGGAATGCAGGGCGAGGAACCACCATGTGATAAAGATGCTCGGGGGCAGGGGGATCCATCCGACTGCGGGCCTGCCCGGCGGATGGTCGAAGTCGGTCTCCGAAGAGGAAAGGAAGGAAATAGAGGACATAGCGAGGAAGAATATGGACTTCGCGGTTTTCTCGCTCAAGGCCTTTGATGATATCGTCCTTAAGAACAAGCTTTATCTCGAACTGGTAACATCGGATATTTACGTCCATAAAACGTACTACATGGGGACCGTGGACAGCAAAAACAGGGTCAATTTCTACGACGGCATGATAAGGGTGGTCGATCCCGAAGGGAAGGAGTTCGCGAAATATCACCCCAAAGATTATACGAAGCATATAGCGGAGCGCGTTGAGCCGTGGACATACCTGAAATTCCCCTACCTCAAAAAGGTGGGGTGGAAAGGGCTTGTCGACGGCATAGAGAGCGGGGTCTATTGCGCGACCCCGCTGTCGAGGCTCAATGTATCCGACAGCATGGCCACCCCGAAGGCGCAGGAGCATTTCGAGAGGATGTACGAGACCTTCGGCTGCAAAAAAATAAACGGCCGCTACCAGCCGGTGCACCACAGGCTTGCAACCCACTGGGCGAGGCTGATAGAACTGCTTTATGCTGCAGAGCGCATGCTCGAACTGGCAACCGACCCTGAGATAACATCTCCGGATGTGAGGACCATACCGAAAAAAATCACAGGCTTCGGCATAGGCTCTGTCGAGGCCCCCAGGGGGACGCTCACGCACCATTACGAGTCCGATAAAAACGGGATACTGAAAAAGGTGAACCTGATAGTCGGCACGACAAATAATTACGCCCCGATATCCATGTCGGTGAAGAGGGCTGCCGAGAAGCTGATAACAAAGGGCAAAGTAATCGAGGAAGGCCTCCTGAACAAGATAGAGATGGCGTTCAGGCTTTACGACCCGTGCTTTTCGTGCGCAACCCATTCGCTGCCGGGGAAGATGCCGATAACGGTCAACATACGGAATGGGAACGGCGAAGTCGTAAAGACACTCAGGAGGGATGGCTAACCGGCAGAACGGAATTTCTAAATTCCAAATACGAAGTTCCAAACAATATCAAAACTTAAAATTCAAATGTTTCAAACTATTTTGCCTTTTGATTATTTGGATTTGTTTGGAATTTGGAAATTGGGATTTGGGACTTTTCAATTATGAAGGTGCTTTTATGAAGACAATAGTTGTCGGCCTCGGAAATCCGATACTGTCCGATGACGGTGTGGGTATCAGGATCGCACGTGAACTGAAAGAGCGCATCGGGAATTCAGGCGGCTCCGTCGATGTGGTTGAGCTTTATGCAGGCGGGATACGTTTGATGGATGCGCTGATGGGCTACGAGAGGGCTCTGATCATCGACGCCCTCGTTACCGAAAGCAGCTCGCCCGGGGAAATTTTCGATCTCTCGCCTTCAGACCTCGTCTCCACAAGGAATACGGTATCCACACACGACATGAACCTGCCGACCGCGCTGGAGATGGGAAAAATGCTCGAACTACCGCTTCCGTCCGATATAAAGATATGGGGGATAGGGGCGAAAGATGTGGAGACCTTCAGCGAAGAGCTGACAGAGGATGTCGCAAGAGCAGTGCCGGTTGTCCTGGGAGAAATAATCCAATATTTGGGGGGCTGATATGAAGACAGGAGTGTATTTCTGCAACTGCGGTACGAACATATCGGACAAGATCGATTCCGAAAAGATCAGAGAGGAAATCCTGAAACTTCCCGGGGAGATCCGCTTCAGGACCATAGACTTCATGTGCTCCGAGGACGGGAAAGAAGCCCTCGAAAAAGATTTAAAGGAAAACGGCATGGAGAGGGCCGTAATAACCGCCTGTTCGCCGAGGGACCACGAGAACACCTTTATGCGGGTCCTTTCAAAAGCCGGCCTTAACCCGTATCTCATGCAGATGGTGAGCGTGAGGGAGCAGGTCGCATGGGTGACCGAAGAGAGGGAAAAGGCAACGGAAAAGGCGCTGCGCTACACAAACGCCGCCCTCAAAAGGCTCGCCCTCCAGGACCCGCTCGAGCACAAGGAGATCGATATATGCCCGGACGTGCTCGTTATAGGGGCCGGGCCTGCCGGCCTGAAAGCCGCGCTGAGTATTGCCGAGTCGGGGAGAAAGGTCGTGATCGTCGAAAAGACCCCTGTCATCGGCGGCATGCCGGTACGGTACGAGGAGCTCTTTCCAAACATGGAGTGCGGGCCGTGCATGCTCGAACCGGTGTTGGGAGACGTGCTCCACGGCGAACACTCCGGGAACATAGAGCTGCTGACCATATCCGAGGTCATGGATGTGGTAGGCTCATACGGCAATTTCATCGTGAAGATCAGGCGGAACCCGAGGTATGTGGATGCCGATAAATGCATAGGGTGTGCTGAGTGCATGACCCCCTGCCCGGTCTCTGCAAAGAACGAATTCAATTACGGGCTGGACGAGAGGAAGGCGATATACTTGCCCTTTGCAGGCGCCCTTCCCAATGCGCCGTCCATCGACAACGCCATCTGCCTCAGGGCAAAGGGCCGGGATTGCCGGCTCTGCAAAGACGCATGCCCTGTGGAAGACGCGATCATCTATGATGATGCCGAAAGCATAATCGAGAGAAATGTCGGCGCAATATTGGTTGCAGTCGGTGCAGGAGTTTACGATTGCAAAAAAATTCCGAACCTCGGTTACGGCAGTATGCCCGATGTATATACCTCCTCTGAATTCGAGAGGATCCTGGCATCCAACGGCCCGACAGAGGGAGAAGTAAAGACCGCGCAGGGCAAGCGCCCCAAATCGGTGGCAATCATACACTGTGCCGGCAGCCTCGACGAGAACCACAAGGAATACTGCTCAGGGATATGCTGCCAGTATGCGTTCAAATTCAATCACCTTGTCGGGAAGAAACTGCCGGGAACGAAGATATACCACTTTTACAAGGAACTCTCTTTTCCGGGGAAGGAAGAGTTCACCCTCTACCACCATGCAAAAGAGGACAGGAATACGGCATTTGTCAGGTACAGGGACATGAAGGACCTGAAGGTGGAAAAGAAAGGCGCAAAAAAGGCCGTCACCTATAAGGATGCCTCGGGAAAGAAGGGCAGCGCACCTGCTGACATGCTCATCCTCTGCCCTGCCGTGGTCCCTGCTGAAGGGTCCGGCAGCCTCGGAAACATACTGGAAGCGACCCATGACAAGTTCGGGTTTTTCGAGGAACTGCACGGCAGGATGGATTCCGCACAGAGCAAGATCAAGGGGATATACCTTGCAGGCGCCTGCCAGTCGCCGATGGATATACAGAAGGCCATGAGCCAGGGGATGGCGGCCGCAGGATATATACTGTCGGGCCTTGTAGCAGGAAGGAAGCTCGAGATAAAACCGATTACCGCTGTAGTTGATGCGGACAGGTGCTCGGGCTGCAGGGTATGCATGTCGGTATGCCCGTACAAGGCGATCTCATACGATACGGAGAAAGAGGTTTCCTCCGTCAATGAAGTCCTGTGCCAGGGCTGCGGGACATGCGTTGCTGCCTGCCCTGCGGGCGCTGTCAAGGGCAACCACTTCACAACAGACGAAATATTTGCCGAGATAGAGGGGGTGCTCGCGTGAAAAATCAAAAGCCGGAGACCAAAAGAAAAAAACCGGAAGATAAAAAGCGGTCCGCCTCAGGCGGAGCAAAAAGCAAAAGCAGCAAGCCGGCTGTGAATGGGGATTTCGAGCCGAAGATCGTGGGCTTCCTCTGCAACTGGTGCTCGTATGCAGGCGCCGACAAGGCCGGGACCTCCCAGGTCAAGTACCCGCCGAATGTAAATGTAGTTAAAGTCATGTGCAGCGGGAGGGTCGACCCGCAGTTCGTGATGAAGGCGTTCGAGAAAGGCGCCGACGGCGTCATCATCCTTGCATGCCATCCCGGCGACTGCCATTACAAAGAGGGCAACTACAAGGCGGCGCAGCGCCACCGCATGCTCCTGAAGCTCCTGGGCCAGTTCGGGATAGAAAAGGAAAGGTGCAGGTTCGATTATGTATCCGCAGGAGAAGGAGACAAGTTCGTTAAGGTTATAAAAGATACGGTCGATACTATAAGGGAGATGGGGCCGATGAAAAAAACAAAAAAATCAACCTCAGAGCGCACTGAGTGAAAATTAAACAGTTGACACTCTGTAGTAGATTTTGATTTCTACGGACTATTCGTTTTTTTATTAAAGAGAATCTCTGTGTTCTCTGTGGTTAATTTTGACAATACAAGAGAAAAAAGGAGGTTATGATATGGCAATCCAAATACTCGATGCAAAAGGGCTGAAATGTCCGCAGCCCACTCTGAAAATTACTGCAATGGCGGTGAAGATGAAACCGGGGGACGTTCTCGAAGTCTCCGCAAATTGCCCGACATTCGAAAAGGATGTAAAAGACTGGTGCATCCGCTCTAAAAAGATATTGCTCTGGATGAGGGACGAGGGCGGAGCAAAAAAGTGCCAGATACAATTTTAGTTCTGAGAGACTATAAGTCCTATTAGTCATATATGACCTATTTTCTCCCAAAAAAGGGGACAGGCTGCTTTAG
>JAJZPZ010000081.1 GCA_021847795.1 Nitrospirota bacterium | reverse complement strand
CTCTGAGCTACAGAATCTCGACACAATGATGGAGATTGCAAAAGCCCAGTTTTTAACTGGTTCCACTTTTTATGATATGCCTTTGGCTGCATAGTGCGTAACTCGTGTTAGTATTTCCCGGCCCTTCTGCTGAATCTAATCCCGGCAAGCCCGAACAGTCCGAAACCGAGAAGCAGCATGGTTGAGGGCTCAGGGACCTTCAAAGTGCCCTTGCCCATGATATTATCGTTGCCGCATTCTTCCGTGAAATGTACGGTAAAGTCTTTATTATTGCCGATAAAACTGATGTCTCCCAAAGTTATGGCATTATGTGCGCCACCCAGCAATCCTCCTACCTGACTATCTGTAAGTCCTGTCTCATAGTTAAAAGCATAGGTCCCCAATTTGGCGCCTCCGCTTGCATACTTCCATGGATTGGAGGGATCATTTTCCCGGAAATAAGCAGTGGTCAGGTCCGAGTTCGCATCAATTGAGTACACATCATATGTATTGTTGGTAAAGTTCAGCTGTAAAGCATAGTTATATCCATATACGTTTTTTTGGTTGTACTCCCCTCGTGCTGTGGGAGCGTAAAGATCCGTTCCATATTTTACATCTCCATTTGTACCGAAAAAGATGTCCCCGGATTTGAAAGTCTTGTTCCAACCGCTGCTGTAGACGCCGTTCCTGAAGTCAAAACCACCTACCAGGCTAAGCTTGCTTCCTTTTAAATAAAAGGCTTCCAAATCCCATGCTTGCCCTGCCAAATCCGGCGGCTCAACCTCCTGATCTTCATTTGTGCCATGCCATGATGTAGTGTTGGACCAGCCGTCAGATACTGTTATATTGTTGCCTGTAGTAAATGCAAAGGATACACTTGCTATCCCTAATACCATCAACATTGATAATGCGGAAAGCAGAACTTTTCTCATTTTACTATCACTCCTATTGATTATTTGACCATGTTAAAACTTAGCAAGAATGGCGCCACCCGTTTTGAAGTCTTTTAAAATTAATGAAATAGTTATAGCATACGGCATAAGTAAAGAATACAGGCAGCTGGACAGCTTTACAACCCACTGGCCCCCTTTACTAAGGGGAATCAGATTGTTTATAAGGGGGAACCAGAAACGATATTCCCTGTTTTACAAAGGGAACCAGATATGATATTCCCCCTTAAGAAAGGGGGATTAAGGGGGTTGTCTCTTTTCTTTCGCCGCAAACAAATACGTCAGATGTTTATTGCCCGCCTCTGGTCGATATATGGATGAAATCCTCAAGAACAATTATAAGGGGAATTGGACAGTTTGTTGGTTTATCGCTGTTTGAGTCGCTTTTCCCCTCTCGTATGTCTCTGATTAAACGGTTATTTCTTGTTGGACAGCGTGAAATGTAAACTTTTTCGACAGTTTGTCGGGATAACTTACAAAAACCGGCTATCCTGTCGGGATGTTTTACAGAATTCTTTTGGAAATCAAAACAATCCTGAATTGGCACGGCATTTGCTTTTATTCAATCCCGAACACCGAATCACAATAAAATCCGGAAAGGAGAAACGAAGATGAAGAAGAATTTTTTAAATAAGTTGAATCTAAAAAAGAAGGAGGTGAAAACAATGAAAAGACTTTCAGGAATTATGATAGGCGCATTTGTTATGTGTCTGTTCCTCGCCATTGCACCGAGTGCTCACGCTTTGAAAATGGATATAACCGATGGTACAAATACCATAAATATTGAGGACAACTTCCTCAATGATTCGAGTTCTGATGCCGGAAGGTTAGTGTATACAGGGGACTTAGGTGTGTTCAGCTTTGTTCTCGACCTTGCTGAAACCAAACCGGTTCTGGGGTCAAATCTTTCACCTCAGATGCATCTCACGAGTTCTTATAACAGTACCGGAAATGGGACAATTACCATTAGAGTTACCGACACCGGTTATGGACCAGTATCGGCTGGTTCGTTTATTACTTCACTGGGCAGTTCGTCTAATGGCAAGGCAATATACGACCTGCAGACCTATCTTGATAATTCAAATGCTGAATTCGGGACGGCAACCATGCTTGCAAATTATGGCCCTGCTAGTGTAATTGGCGGTTATCAGTCAACAGCTATTGCGCCAGCAAGCCCCTTTTCTATCACAACGATCGCTCACATAACGACGTTTAATGCGTCGGCAAGTGATAAGGCTAGCGGCAGCTTAGACATGAATGCCAAGGTCCCTGAACCCGGCACACTTCTTCTGCTTGGCTCAGGTCTGTTGGGACTGATGTTTCACAGAAGATCAAGAAAGTAATACGCGCTTCATATAAACAGGGGGTGTATGAAATTACACCCCCTGTTTATGAGTACAGGGAGTTTTCCCCCCCAAGAGTCTGCCGGTGATGTGCGAAGCACACCAATGTTTAAATCTGAAGTGACGAGTGGAGGAATTATTTTATGCAAAGCTGCAAAAAAGTTTCGGCAACCGAAAGAAGAATATTTTCGAGGAAGCATATCTCGGGTGAAGTTACCTTTAAAAATGGCGAGTACTATATGTCCTGCTATAAGGACTACTGTCAGGATGGCTCATCCGGCAAAGCCCTGTGCGGAAAAGCGGACGTGATGGATAAGAGTCGTTGCGGTATGCGCATAAAAACCGATGTGCCCCTTAAAAAAGGTTATATATTGAAAATTATGAATTCTGAAATAGGAATAGCGATGGTGAGGTGGGTTGAAAAGGACGATGACTGCTACTATGCAGGTCTTATGTTTAACTGCTGATAATAGCTACGGTAAGCGCTATAAAAAAAGACACAACCCCCTTACCCCCCTTTTCTAAGAGGAAATAAGGCACATAATCAAATTCCCCCTTAACAAAGGGGGATAAAAGGGGGTTGTAAAAAACATCATTTTCATACAAACACTCCATGTAACCTTACTTTTATCGTTTACTATAATCTATTAATAATAAATATAAGGGACTCACTTCGTTTCACTGACCAGGGCTTGAATGTTTCCGATTGAGGGCTGCAATGGGGATAGTGAGAGCCTCCGCTGACTGAAGCAGAGATAAAGGAACAGACTTCAAAACTCATTGAATAACATCTGAAGGTTAGGTATACATCAGGCCTGCGTAATAAAATTCATTCTGCTTTACCACCCATCTTACCATCGCCATCTGCTCTTCAGGGCTGTTTACTTCCAGTATTGCCCCCTTCTCTAATGGGATAACGGTTTTAATCTGCATACCGCCGTAGCTTTTATCTACCAGGTCCGCCTCGCCGTTTAAATATTTGGAGCCGGGATTATAATCTTTGAAATGGGATTTATAATATTCATTGTTTCCTAAAAAAGCCTTGAAAGCTACTGTCCCGGAGGCATATTCCCTTTGGTACATTCTCTGCTCCATCCCATGGTATTCTTGCATAAAACCTCCTGATCCTTTCCTGATTCCCCAATAGGAATATAGTTGAAATTACACTTTGAATGCAATAATTATGCTAGCCTTGTCAGTCAGGAAATTCTGAGCAGTTTTCCTGCCAAACGCCGGCCTTTCAGTTTTCCGGGGCCGCTTTCTATAATTAAACACGCTGATTTGTAAGCTAATTGTTAATTGGAATGGGTAATAAGCAAAGTCTCTGTGCTTTGCCTTTATAATAAGGGGCATCGAAGAGAACTCAGCCATATGTCAGGAATTCCGACAGTTTTCCAGAAAACCGTACAATTCCGTCAAATTTCTTTGAAGAAGCTTGCAGGTTGCAAAGGCACAATGGACGATACCAGTCTTGAGAAGCGATGTCAGAAGTTTAGACATTCTACAGGAAGCGCTATAAGGAAAGGCACAACCCCCTTACCCCCTTTTCTAGGAGGGGGAATAAGGCAAGTAATCAAATTCTCCCTTAATAAAGGGGAATAAGGCACATAGTCAAATTCCCCCTTAATAAAGGGGGACAAAAGGGGGTTGTAAAAAAACATCGTTTTCAGGCAAACACTTCATGTAATCTTGCTTTTGTAGTTTGCGATAATAAAAAATACTGTAACTGAAATGTAGCAATAATGTACTTGATTAATTATACCCGTATAAGATAAAATTTGTCTCTTTTTAAAAACCTCCTCGTGGACAAAAAACAATATGCATGTAACCGAGGGGGCGGAGCATTGCTGAAAATTATGTTTAAAGCTCCGTAATTGCCGTGCAATTTCCTCATCAATTCCGTTTCTGAAACGTTAAGCCTTTTAAAATACTTTTTCGTGCAGAGCAGACGGTATATTCTCATGATAACTATTTATTCTTATTATCTCTTGGACTGTCCACCATATATTATGAAAAGGGGATACTCATGAAAAGGTTGATCGTTGCAACGTTGGGCCTTGTGCTCTTATGCGCTGCCTGTCACAGCAAAACCAAGGAGGAACTGCTGAATGAGGCGGTGGCGCTTATAAAAGCCGGCAAACCGAATGGCGCAATTGTGGTTCTGAAAGATGTGATCGAGAAGGACCGGAATTTCTTTGAGGCCAGGTATCAGCTTGCAAAAGCATATACGGAAACAGGGAAGTTTGAGCAGGCTGAAAACGAATACCAGAAGCTTGTAAGGATGAACCCTTCCCGTAAAGACTTGCAATTGGAACTTGCGGAACTCTATATCTACCGTAATAAGGCCGATGAGGCGATAAATGAAGTAAAAGGCTACCTGGCTTCACAACCTGATAATTCAAAAACATTTGAAATCCTGGGTTATGCGTCTTCCCTGAAAAACAAACCCGCGGATGCCGAACGTTATTTCCTCCAGGCGCTGAAAATGGAGCCTGACAGGATATCGGCAAAGCTCGGCCTGGCAGGTGTATATATCGGTAAAGCCAGGGAACAGGATGCAAGATCACTGCTCAATGAGGTAATAAGTAAGGACGGAAAAAACATAAAGGCGTATTACATGCTCGCAGGCCTTGAGACCTCATCAGGCCAAAGAGATAAGGCAATACAGATATACAAAAAGATAGCTGAAATCAACCCCTTTGACAGCGATGCCATATACCGCTCCGGTCTGCTCTATATTGACAGTGGTGAAACGGACAAGGCGGAGAAAGTAGCTGACGACCTGCTTAAAAAGTTCCCGAAGAGGGCTGCCGGGAATACACTGAGGGGAATTGTCTATTACTACAAGAAAAACTACAGGGATGCCGCTGTTGAACTGGAGAAGGGGCTCACAAAACAGATCAGCCTGGGAGCATACTATTTCCTCGGTCTCAGCTATTATGCGACAGGGGAATATGAACTGGCGCTTTCACAGTTTAAGAATATTCTCGGATACAATCCATCCTTCAATCAGGCGAGATTGTTTGCCGCAGTAATACTTTTCAAGCAAAAAAGACTGGATACAGCCATCGTTGAAATCAAAAAGGTCCTGGAAACGGATGCCGGAAATGCCCTGGCCTACAACATGCTGGGAAGCGCATACATGGCGAAGGGAATGTATGATCAGGCGATGAAAGAACTCAATACAGCCATTGAGCTTGACCCCAAAATCATAGATGCGCATCTGCAGAAAGGGATGTTCAACTTCGGCATGGGGAACACTGCAGTAGCGGAAAACGAGCTGAAAACAGCGGTGAAATTAGCCCCCGAGGTGTTGAATACAAGGCTTGTACTGGCTTCCTATTATATGAAGCAGAAGAATTATGCCAAAGCGGCAAGTGTCCTGAAGGAGGGAATTGCAGGCAAAAAGGCGGATGCGCTTTTATACAATTACCTGTCGATCATTCTGTTTAAAGAGAACGAGGAGCCCCAGGCCCTCTCATACCTGCAGAAGGCAAAGGAAACCAACCCCGACTATGTAGCCCCTTACTTCAACCTTGCAGTCTATTATGCGGCAAAGGGAAACCAGGCGAAGGCGTTGGAAGAATACAGGGCCGTGCTGAAGAGAGACCCGAAAAACGTGACGGCCCTGATAAATATTGCCTCGGCCCTCCGGTTGCAGGGTAAAGAGAACGAGGCCCTCTCCTATTACACGAAAGCAAAAGAGACGAAGGACCCTGCCGCCTTTTTTGCCTTCGCAAACTATTTTTTAAGCAAAAAAGAGACGGACAGGGCAATAGGTGTGCTGGATGAACTGACTAAGGTGAGCCCCAGTACGGCGGAGGCCTGGGAGGCCAAAGGGAAGATTTATTACGACGTCAAAAAATACAACGATGCCATAACTGCATTTGAACAGTTCGAAGCGAAAAGCCCTGACAAAGGCCTCGTCTATATCGTGAATACCTACCTGGCGATGAAGGATTATAACGCTGCTTTGAGAAAGCTTGAGAAGCAGCTCAGTGCAACCCCGGATAGAGCGGAACTGCGGGCGGAAATGGCAAGGGTTTACTCCCTTATGGGAGACAACAGGAGGGCTGTTGAGAATGCAGAGAGGATTATCAGGGAAAAGCAGGGTTCCGCATTAGGATACGTTGTCCTTGCTTCCATTTATGAAAGGCAGAACAAACTGGACTATGCTGTCGATACATTAAAAAAGGGAATTCAGGTTGATGGCGGAAACATTCAGGCAGCAATGGGACTGGGTAATTTATATGCAAAGAAAAGAAATTATGCCCTTGCGGTCAGCACCTATTCCGGCATATTGAGGAAAAACCCCAGAGCTGTCCAGGCTATTTTTGCCCGGGGAGCTGTCTATGACATGATGAATAAAAAGAAAGAGGCCGTCAGGAATTACCAGGAAGTCATAGAAAAATCCGAGAACCATGTAGCGGCCCTTAATAACCTGGCCTATCTCTACCTGCAGGGATATGGAAAGAAAGAGGACGGCCTCAATCTCTCCATAAGGGCATACAGGCTGGCGCCGAATGATGCGGGGGTCCTCGATACCCTGGGATATGCCCTGCTCAGGAACGGCAGGAAAGTTGATGCCTTGAAGGCGTGCAAACAGGCTTCAGTTCTGCTTCCCGGCGACCCTTCCATCAGCTACCACCTGGCCCTTGCCTATAAAGAGAATGGAGACAGGCCCCGGGCCATAGAGAATTTGCAGCATGCCTTGAAGTCGGGTAATTTCCCCGAGGCCAAAGAAGCGGCAAGCTTGCTCTATCAGTTAAACAAGACAAAAAGATAAAAGCAGGTGACTTTTTTACAAATGAAGAGGTGGGGAAAAATGAAGAGAAAATCATATCTAGTCCTGCTGCTGGCTTTGGCTGCTTTCCTGGGCCTGGCAGCAACCGGAGAATGCTACAACGCCATCGGTGAAGAGGATACGCTCCAGATATCCGTCTGGGACCATCCCGAATTGACCGTTACCGTACCCGTAAGGCCCGGCGGTCTGGTTTCAGTCCCTTTTGTCGGGGATGTAAAGGCTGCAGGCCTCAGTACGCAGGAACTCAAGGCGCTGCTGGAAAAAGAGTTTTCGGCCTTTATCAAAACACCGACGGTGAGTGTTGTGGTGACCGCGGTGAACAGCTTCAAGGTGTATGTGCTCGGTGCGGGAATATTGGGGGCAAAGCCGGAGGCCTCGGGCGTGCAGTCGGGCACATCGTCAGGGGCGGTAACTCTGAAAAGAGACACTACCCTTATCCAACTGCTCTCATTGCTCGGTTTTAATAAGGACGCCGACCTGAAAAATGCGTACCTGATGAGGGGTGAAAAGAAACTCGGCATCGATTTCTACAAACTGGTCATCAAAGGAGACGCCTCGCAGAATATACAGCTCGAACCGAACGACGTAATCTTCGTTCCGGATAATTTTGAGCAGCGGATAAGGGTTATCGGCGCCGTAAAGACCCCGGGCATCATTCCCTTTTCGGAGGGTATGACCGCACTCGACGCCGTACTGTCTACCGGGGGGTTTACCGATTACGCAAGCCAGAACAATGTCGTAGTGGTAAGGAAAGAGGGCGATGCCGTGAAAAACATCAGGGTGAAAGTCAAGGATGTCATTAACGGCGATATCGGCAAAAACCTGCCCTTGAAGCCCGGCGATATAGTAAAGGTTAACAGCGGAATTTTTTAGGAGGATGTATGCCGCAGGACAATTCTCTGCAATTTAATATTCATCATTACCTGGGGGTGCTGCAGAAGAGAAAGTATCTGTCCCTGGCTGTTGCCCTTGCAGTGCTTTCGGTTTTTACCTGGGGAAGCCTCTTCTGGCCCAAGAGCTACGAGGCGAGTTCTACCGTATTCATACAGAAAAGCGCGGTAATGGACCCTCTCATACAGGGCGTGGGGGTGTCCGGCAGCATGGAGGACAGGTTGAGGACCCTGAGGGACAGCATACTGAGCAGGAACATCATAGAGCGGGTGGTAAAAAAGCTCGATCTGGATGTGTCCACGAAGAGCCCGGCCAAATATGAAAACCTCATTGAAAATATAAGAGACAATATTACCATAACGACCAAAAGCCCGAAGGGCAAGGAAGCTGCGGATTTGTTCACCATATCCTTTATAGGATCCAATCCCAGGAAAGTGCGGGATATCGTCAACGCTCTTGTCAATGAATACATCGGGGAGAACCTGGGGTTCAGGAGGTCCGACGCCTACGGCGCATTTGAATTCATCCAGGCCCAGCTTTTGGAATACAAGGCTAAACTCGACGAGTCCGACAAGAGCATCCGGGAGTTCCGCGAAAAGAACCCCCAATTGGTCCCCCAGAGCGAGACCACCCTGCTCGGAAGAATGGAAAATTTCCAGAGCGCCAAGATAGAGGCCGACATAAAGCTGAAGGAACTCCTGAGGAGACGGGAAGGCCTGAAGAAGCAGCTGTCCGGTGAAAAGGAGCTTACCGTCACCTTTGTCTCGAAGGACGGTTCTCCTCAATCGAGATTAAGCTATTTGAACAACCAGCTTGTCCTTTTGATGTCGAAGTTTACCGAGAAACATCCTGAGGTAATAAAGGTAAAGAGCGAGATAGAGGAACTGAAAAAGCAGATTGCCCAATCCAAAAATTCACAGGGAGACGGCGCAGGCTCGGAAATGTCTTCATTAAACCCTATTTACCAGCAGATCAGGGAGGACATGACCAAGACGGACGCCGAAATAGAATCCCTGAGAGCAAGGTCGTCGGAACTGTACAGGCAGCAGCAGTCTACACAAGGCATGCTGGGCCGCATGCCCAAAGAACAGGAAGAGTGGTCAAAGCTTCAGCGCGACCGGAACGTGTACCAGAAGATATACGACGATCTGCTGCAAAAGCTTGAGAATGCGAGGGTCTCCAAGGACCTTGAAGGCACCGATAAATCCGAGGCCTTCAGGATCGTGGACCCTGCGATCCTCCCCCTGCTGCCGGTAAAGCCCAACAGGGTAAAGATGATAGGTTTGGGTATCTTCCTGGGCATTGCGTCCGGCATCGGCGCGGCTTTCGGACTCGAATCCCTCAATAAATCTTTCAAAGACGATGATTCAATCGAGGAGATCTTAAAGCTGCCGGTGCTTGCTTCGGTCAAATGTATAGATGTGGCAGCCTCGGCTGCAGAGACAATGGCTGCAAGACAATTCGACAAAAAGGTCTTTACTGCTACGGGGGTTTATCTTCTTCTCGTAATAATGTTGCTGGTAAACGAGGCGCTCCGCAGGTACATGGGGATCAGCATCGTTAACTTTTAGCCGGAGGACAGGGTATGAGCAAAATAGAAAAGGCGCTGGAAAAAGCAGTTGTGATGAGGGAGTCAATGCAGTATGCCGCCCCCAATGATATAAAGGCGCAACCGGATGCGCAGGGCGGAACTCCGGTATTCGAGATCGGAGAATCCATAGTTGACCCGGCCCTTGTGGATAAGCACATCGTCTGCGTTACCGATCCCTATTCTCCCGATGCGGAGCAATACCGGAAGCTGCGCGCAAGGCTTATCAGGGACACTGCAAAGGATTTCCGCAATATCATAATGACTGCGAGTGCGAACCGTGGGGAGGGGAAAACCGTTACCTCGATCAACCTTGCCGCTTCCCTGGCACAGGAGATCGACCACACCGTTCTCCTCGTGGATGCGGATTTGAGGATGCCCTCTATCCATAAATATCTCGGGATCGACCCGAAACAGGGCCTCAGCGACTATCTCAAAGGCGAAGCGCAGCTTTCCGATGCGCTTATCAGGACCGGGATAGGAAAGCTTGTCCTTTTGCCTGCCGGCAGTCCGGCTGAAAATCCGGCCGAACTCCTTTCTTCGGCAAAGATGCGGGACCTGGTGCGTGAAATGAAGACCAGGTACAAAGACAGGTATATCATCTTCGACTCGTCCCCGACACTCATAACCGCGGATGCCTTGTCCCTGAGCAGGTATATGGACGGTATTATTTTCGTGATTCAGGCCGACCAGACTCCTCAAAAAGATGTAATTAAGGCCCTCTCCCTTATAAAAGGAGTGCCGATACTCGGCGCTGTGCTTAACAATGTGCCGCAATACCTGTCAGAGGGCCTTCATTCCTATTCCGATTATAACTATGCCTATATAAGGAAGCCGGACGATGGCGGCAACGGGAAGAACCCTGGATGACGATAATCCTGAAGAGCAGGATTTAAAGTAATGTATACATCTTATTTCGGACTGAAATGCAAACCCTTCGAACTGGCGCCTGATCCTGAGTTCCTGCTGTTAAGCGGATCTCACAAACGGGCCTTGCTGTACCTTAATTACGGGATCTCGGAAAACGCGGGTTTTATTCTCGTCACCGGGGAGGTCGGGACAGGAAAGACCACCCTTATCAGGAGCATGATGCAGAAATTGAAGAGTGATATAAAGCCGGCCCGCATAAACAATACGAGGGTGAGTTCGGAACAGCTCATATCCATGATAAACGATGATTTCGGCATCGAGGTAAAGGGGCGGGACAAGACCGGAATGCTCGAGGACCTAACCGGCTTTTTAATAGACCAGTTCTCACGCGGCAGGAAGTCCGTAATCATCATTGACGAGGCGCAGAATCTTTCACCTGACCTGCTCGAAGAAATACGGCTCCTTTCAAATCTTGAGACGGATAAATCCAAGCTTCTCCAGATAGTCCTGGTCGGCCAGCCTGAACTCATGAAAGTCCTGGCGCAGCCCCGGCTGAGACAGCTCCGGCAGCGCATAAGCATAAGCTGCCATATCCAGCCGCTCACACCGGATGAAACCGAAGAATACATTTTTCACCGGCTCGAAGTTGCAGGGAACCGGCAGGCCGTCAAATTCCAGGAAGGGGCCGTCGGCCTGGTCCACAAATTCAGCAGGGGGGTCCCGCGCCTGATCAATATCGCCTGCGACTTCCTCATGCTGTCCGCTTTTGTAGAGGAAATAAAGGAAATATCGGTTGATGCGGTAAAAGAGATCATCGGAGAGCTTGAGACTTCCCATGGATACTGGAATGACGAAAAGCCCGAAGCCGGCAGGGACAACGGCAGCAGCCCGGACCTCCTGAAAGAAATACTCCTGAGACTGGAAAATCTTGAGGCCTTCCGTTGCCTGTCCGATGTCGCCAGGGCGGAAAGAGAAGACCTGCTGATAAAGATATCGGAAAACGAGAAACTGCTCGATAACGAACTCAGCCGGTTCAGGAAGGAAATTGCAGGCATGGGCAGCGCCGATGTAAATGCCCGCATTCAGCAGATCCTCGGGGAAATCAAGGCCATCAAGGACAGGACCGATGACCTCGAAAAAAGGCAGTTCCGGGAACCCGAAGTTAAAAACAAGAGGAAACCGAACATATGGGGGAGGCTGTTCAATTGAGGATGTTTCCTTATCAAAAGGGAACCCGCTTTCCGGGACAGGAGCGCTTATGAAGGATTTGCCGTTGGGGGAAGCGACTTCTGCGGGATACGAGGAGCATGACCTTTACTTATGTGACCACGATACCGGCCTTTATCATGAGGGGTATTTCAAGGATATGCTCTGCCTGGAGAGAAAGAGGACCGAGCGCTCAAAGAGGCCTTTCCTCCTCATGACCCTGCACATCAAAAGAGTGCTCCACACATACAGGAAGGACGAGCTGATCAGGAAGATCGCCGGGATCCTTTTATCGGTCACAAGGGAAGTCGATGTAAAAGGCTGGTTTAAGTACGATTCGGTAATGGGTGTGATTTTTACGGAAATAAATACAATCGATACGGACATCATCAGGAAGAAGATATCCGACAGTCTTTCCCTTATCATGGATGTTGCGCATCTCGGGAAAATCGATATCCATTTTTACCTGTTCCCGGAGGACCAGGAGAAAGTTGAACTGAAAAGAGCGCCCAACTTCAATTTCTATCCGGATCTTTCCCGGCGAAACTCCTTAAGAAAAAAGGAACTCTTCTTCAAACGGCTTCTGGATATCTCGGGGAGCATTGCGGGTATCGCCATCTTTTCTCCCTTTTTCCTCTGCCTTCCCGTCCTGATCAAACTCACCTCAAAGGGGCCCGTGCTGTTCAGGCAGGAAAGGGTCGGGCAGTTCGGAAAGAAATTCATTTTTCTCAAATTCAGGTCCATGTATGTCAACAGCGATCCCTCCATCCACCGTGAATATATAAAGAAGTTCATCTGCGAGCAGGAAAACTCCGCGGTGGAAATAAGCGATGGAGACAAAAAAGGCGTATACAAGCTCAAGAACGACCCGAGGATAACGCCGCTCGGAGCATTTCTGAGGAAAACGAGCCTCGACGAAATCCCCCAGTTCATGAACGTGCTGAAAGGAGAGATGTCTCTTGTCGGGCCAAGGCCTGCCATCCCCTATGAACTGGAGAATTACGAGATCTGGCACAGGCGCAGGGTGCTGGAAGTCAAGCCCGGCATTACAGGGCTCTGGCAGGTGGCGGGAAGGAGCAGGACCACCTTCGACGAAATGGTACGACTGGATCTTAAATATATCATAACGTGGTCGGTATGGACGGATATAAAGATATTATTTCAGACCCTGTGGGTTGTTGCAACAGGGAAAGGCGGGTATTGAACCTCATTATGATAATTCATTGGCGCTGCTTATTGGAAAGGGGGAGGGATGAATGAAGAGTATTGCTGACAGTTTGAAAGATCGTGCATCAATAGATCACAGCGGGAATTCAGGCGCAAAGAAAAGCATCAATATCGGGGTTGTGGGGTATGGCTACTGGGGGCCCAATATCGTCCGTAATTTCAGCATCATTGAAAAAGCCGGGGTCCACACGGTATGCGACTATAACCAGTCCGCGCTTGCAAAGATTAAAAGAAATTATCCTCATGTAGCGGTGACTCCTGATTACAAAGATGTCATTTCCTCAAAAGAGATAGATGCGGTCGCAATCATCACTCCTGTTTCGTCGCATTATGAACTTGCGAAAAAGGCGCTCCTGAACGGGAAGCACATCTTTGTGGAAAAACCCTTTACCGCTACTGCGGCGCAGGCCGAAAAGCTGATTGAACTGGCTGAAAAGAAGAAGCTTAAAATTATGGTGGACCATACGTTCATATTTACCGGCTCGGTAAGAAAGATGAAGCAGCTTATCGATGACAACATCCTCGGTGACCTGTATTATTACGATTCCATGAGGGTAAACCTCGGGCTGTTCCAGGGGGACGTGAATGTCATCTGGGACCTCGCACCCCATGATTTTGCCATAATGGATTATCTTATCAAGGAGAAACCGGTCGCCCTGGCTGCCTGCGGGAAGGCGCATGTGGATGCATTTGAAGATACCGCATATATTACGGTTTATTTTGAAAATAACATGATCGCCCATTTCAACACGAACTGGTTGTCCCCGGTCAAGGTGAGAAAGACCCTTGTAGGCGGAGCGAACAAGATGCTCGTATGGGACGACCTTGAAGTGGACGAGAAGATCAAAGTATACGACAAGGGTATTGACGTGAGGACCAAGGAAGGGATGTATAAAATGCTCGTCAGCTATCGTTCGGGAGATATGTGGGTCCCGAGGATCGACAACGTCGAGGCCCTGAAAGTGGAGACCGAATATTTTACCGACTGTATTCTTAATGACAAGATTCCGATCAACGACGGACATGCAGGTCTCAGGGTAGTGAAGATGCTGGAGGCAAGCAACGGGTCCCTGAAAAAGCACGGGAGAATGGTGCGCCTATGAGATTCCTGTCCATAGCAGACGATGTCAAGCTGGGCGAGAACGTGAAACTGGCGGATTTCATCAACCTCTACGGCTGCGCCATAGGCAACGACACTAAGATCGGGACCTTTGTCGAGATCCAGAAGAACGCCTCGGTCGGAAAGAACTGCAAGATCCAGAGCCATACGTTTATCTGCGAGGGGGTTGCGATCGAGGACAATGTCTTTATCGGGCACAGCGTCACCTTCACAAATGATAAATACCCGCGTGCAACAAATGCCGGCGGCGCGCTGCAGACCGAAGCGGACTGGAAGGTCGAAAAGACCGTTGTAAAAAAGGGCGCGACCATAGGCTCCGGCTCCACTATCCTCAGCAACCTGACCATAGGTGAAAACGCAATCGTCGGAGCAGGCAGCGTGGTCACTAAGGATGTGCCGCCCAATACCATTGTCGCAGGAAACCCGGCTAAAATAAGGAGGAGTATTGATAAATGAATAAATCGGTGCCGTTTCTGGATCTTGCCGCCCCGCATGCAGAGCTTGAAGACGAGCTGGTATCAGTTTTCAGGGATGCCCTGCGGACTTCCCGCTTTATCGGCGGTCCTGCTGTTGAGGGGTTCGAGAAGGTCGGAGGAGCTACC
>JAJZPZ010000267.1 GCA_021847795.1 Nitrospirota bacterium | reverse complement strand
AGGAACTCTATGAGTTTCCGGGGGGGCACATCGGTGTCTTTGTCGGTTCCAGGAGCCGGAAAGAGGTCGCCCCGTCAATCGTGAGGTGGCTTAAGAAAAGGGATTCGTGAGACAGCGCTGCTAATCCGTAGGGAAGGCGAGGCTATCAAAGCCGCTCTCCGCTCCGCCAATTCTCGGCGAAAAAATCGATAACTACCTGAAAAGACTGCATTAAGCAAAGAACGCCTTGCGAAAAGTGTTTTTTTATTCCCACTATTTACGTTTTCTTTTCAATGAGTTGCATCCCACCGTGAATTGCCGGTCTCCGTTCCTCGCTCCTTGACAAGGCGGGTTTTTTAGTTTAATATTTCAGTAGGAAGCAAAAGGTTAATTCATATGCATCTACATAGAAAATACAGCATCGGCACGTTTTTCATCGGCATTGTCGTTTTCTATCTGCTCGTTCCTCTTTCTCTTACCTGCAGCAAAAACGGCCTGATCGAAGATATCCCTCTTAATGGAATAGCTTCCCTGTCGCCGAAAAGCCTGCACATCTTCCCTGCCGGCCTTTTTAATCCGAAGCTTGCGCAAAAGGGCGAGAAGGACAGGCATTCTGATTTTGAAATTTTTCTTTCCAAGATCCGTTCAATACTTCCTGAGGACAAAATTGCAAAACTAATGCTCCTGGAGAATACTGCGGAATCTTCAGTGGGCCGCGCGCTGTGTTTATCGCGCTCATTCCGCCAGTTTAGATTCCCTCTTGCCGATCAGAGTCCCTCACCCGGCTTTCAACTTTCGTATTCAGGCCTATCACCGCCCTCCGTATAGCTCTACTCTTCGGAAATGCTTACTGCGTAAACTTTTAGCCGGAAAACCACAGGGAAAGTGGAAGAGTTTCCCTATGACCTGAGCGAACGGCGGGAGCGGAACATCACTACCCCATCGGGGTGCATCTCAGGAAACCGACGGCATTTTCTCAGCTCATTGCTTCCGGCAAAAGAAAAAACTTCCAGGCAGAAGCGTAGTAAAAACCAGGTGTCCCTGCGGCAGGCTGATGTCCTGCCTCCCGCAGGTGTACAAGCAATTATATTTCAGGCAAGGAGTTGTCATGAAGAGAACAGGACCAAGTAGTGAACATAGAAAAATAGACAGGATATGGAAAACAAAGGGACTGAAAACTTCTGAACTGCAGCTGAAAGGCAGAAGATTTCCGGACAATAACAGGTTATGTGGAGAGCGCCATCTGAAATCCACGAGCCGTGTATGGAGCTGCCATTTTATAACGGCCCAAACTTATGATGGACTCCCGGTCCGGATACTCGCCGTGAGCGATGAGTACACACAGGAATTTTTATGCAGCTTTGCTGACCGGCATATCAGCGCCCAGAACGTAACCAATGATTTATTCAGCCTGTTTTTGAACAGAGGCATTCCGAAATACATTCGCTTCGGCAATGATAACGAGGGGATGGCAAATGCTGTTTGCGCATGGCTTCATGACCTCGAGATCGGCATTGCGCTTCTGGAGCCCGGAAAGAACCGGAAGAACGGCTGCAGGGCAATATTCGAAGAAAAATTGAAAAGGGACCTCCTGGGCAAGGAACATTTTGCATCGATAGCAGAGGCACGGGCATGGGTGGAGGATTGGAGACGTGAATACAACCGTTCGATAAATCTTTTTAAGGTGATAGCAGGTGATTCGGGTGCGTTTGGGCTGTAAAAGCTGCAATTCGAGGGTGAACCTGATGTCATTCCGTATTTTTTCGTGGGCACATGTTGACGGGGCGGAACAATCCCGGCAGGGCAAAAGTCTCTTGCGGCGGCGCCTCCTCTCCCTGAGGCGCCGGGCAGGGGCGGGGCATGCGCGAAAGGAAACTACTGATCACAGATGGTGTCATTTCTCAGGCATTGTCTTACTCACCCTCATCGTTACCGTGCTGCGTTTTTCCATCTTCGGAAGGAACCCTTTCCTCCTTGAAATAATCAGAGAAATGTATTATTTGCCTTTGCTTCTCAGTGCCGTGATGTTTGGACTGAAGGGAACGGTGTTCACCTATCTCCTTATTTTGTTTCTCTTCCTGCCGAATTTTCACGTGGGCTGGGCTTCAGTTTTCGGATATGAGCTCGACAGGTCGTTCCATATCGTGCTCCAGGGTTTTATCGCAATATTATTCGGCTGGTTTGCAGACCGGGAAAAGGGGAGGAGAGTGGAGATGGAAAGGCAGCAGTCTCTGGCCAATATAGGGCAGGCCGCCACGACAATTGTCCACGACCTGAAGAATCCCCTACTGGTGGTAAAGGGCTTTGCGCAGCTCATCAAGGAGGGGAGGGGCACGGTAAGGGACTCCGCTGATGAAATAATCGAAGCTGCCGATACCATGCAGCGGATAGTCGCCTCTGTGCTCGACTTCTCGAAGCCCCTGAAATTGAATCTTAAAAATGAAGACGTGGGGAATATCATTGCACGTGCTGCCGAGTCCTGCAGGGCGGAAGCCGGGGCAAGGGAAGTGGTCATTTCAGTTGAGCAGGAGACAACACCCGTAATGATCAGTGCCGATGGGTTTCTCCTTGAAAGGGCAATTGTCAATGTTGTTGCGAATGCGGTCGAGGCCTCGGGCAAAGGACAGCGCGTTACGATCAGGACTTCCGCAGGAAGGAGGTCGGTGGCAGTGACCGTCACCGAC
>JAJZPZ010000266.1 GCA_021847795.1 Nitrospirota bacterium | reverse complement strand
ACGGGAAGCGGTCTGTGAGCAGATGACGGAAATTCGAACCGAGCATACACAGACAGGCTTGATCCCACCGGGCTTTGCTGAATTGAAAATTGCAGAAGCACATGAGCGGCTACCGCTTCAGGAAAATGGCGGACAAGGCGAAATCCGCATTGATCTTGCAGGAATGCGGATCGCTGCGGACAGCGGGTATCCGGCAGAGAAAATAGCCGTACTGCTTGCGGCGCTTAAACGGTCATGCTAAGCTTCTCCGGTAAGCGCGTGTTTCTCGCTTGTGGTCAGACAGATATGCGGAAGAATATCAACGGACTCGCTGCCATTGTAGAAGGCAGCTTCAAACTTGACCCGTTTGACGGGGCGGTGTTTGTGTTCTGCAACAGGAACCGGGATCGCGTCAAGATACTGGAATGGGACGGCGATGGATTCTGGCTGTATTTCAAGCGCCTGGAGAAAGGACATTTCCGATGGCCAGCGTCTGGAGGGGAGCAGACCCTTACGCTTACGGACGAGGAGTTGTCCATCCTTTTAGGCGGGACGAGAGTGGAATTGAAATTGAGACGGGAGGAACTGATTGGGAGGAGGATCACATAGCTAAAAACGACACAGAATACCAACCGCAAAATGCAGGACAAAATTCCCCGCAAAGCCTTGAAAACACTGGTTTATTAAGGATCTTTATGCTATAATCAATATATGAAAAATGTTACGAACTGGGCTGAAATAGTGGCGAAAAAAGACGCTCGCATAGCTGAACTTGAGATGCTCGTGAAATTTTACGAGGAACAGTTCCGACTGTCTAAGCACCGCCAGTTTGGACCATCAAGCGAAAAGGGCGATTCACCTGAGCAGCTCGGTCTGTTTGACGAGGCGGAAAATGTAGCAGATTCACAGAAATCTGAGCCTGAACTCGAAGAGATTACATATATACGCCGCAAACGTATCGGCAAAAGGAAAGATGATTTATCAGCACTGCCGGTGGAGACGGTAGAACATAAACTGCCGGAAGAAGAGCAGGTCTGCCCGGAATGCGGCGGAGCACTGCATGAAATGGGTCACGATATCCGCCGGGAGCTTGCGGTTATTCCAGCCCAGATCAAAGTTATAGAACACAGACGTGCAGTATATTCCTGCCGAAGCTGCGAAAGGAACGGCGACCATGTGCCGATCATGAAGGCCGCCATGCTCGAGCCGCTGATCAGCGGAAGTCTAGCTTCCCCATCAGCTGTGGCTCACATCATGACGCAGAAATATGTCATGCATGCGCCCCTATATAGACAAGAGCAGGACTGGAAAAGGCAGGACGTGTCACTTAGCCGTCAGACGATGGCCAACTGGATCATTCGCTGTAGCGAGGACTGGCTGTCACCGGTTTATGAGCGGCTGAAAGCCTTGCTGCTTACGCAGGATGTCCTCCATGCAGACGAAACGACCGTGCAGGTTCTTCGGGAGTCTGGCAAGACTGCCGTCTCAAGCAGTTATATGTGGCTGTACAGGACAAGCGGAGATACAGATCGGCAGATTGTTCTGTTTGAATATCAGCCAAGCCGGTCAAGCACTCATCCGAAGCAGTTTTTAAAGAATTTCAAGGGATTCCTGCACACGGACGGCTACGCCGCCTATCATAAGCTATCTGAAATCACCGTTATAGGGTGTTGGGTTCATATGCGGCGTAAATTCGAGGACGCCCTCAAAGCTGTTCCGCATTCTGAAAGGGTTGCATCGTCGGCAAACGATGCCATTAGGCGCATCGGTCTGCTTTTTCATCTGGAAGAACAGTGGAAAAGCCTCGGCCCTAAAGAACGGCATGAACTCAGATTAGAAAAATCCAAGCCTCAGGCAGAGGCTTTTTTCGAGTGGCTTCAGACGCTGAATGTCCTACCTAAAACCGCAATGGGAAAAGCTGTGAATTATGCCCTAGAGCAACGCAAATGGCTAATGAATGTCTATCTTGACGGACGTACTGAACTTTCGAACAACCGGGCTGAGAATGCCGTGCGCCCTTTCGCATTGGGCCGCAAAAATTGGCTATTCTGCAATACTGTCAAAGGTGCTGTGTCAAGCTCAATAGTCTATTCGATCATAGAGACCGCCAAAGCAAACAGATTGAAGCCGTTTGAGTATCTGGAGTTTCTGCTTGAGGCCGTTCCATTCGCATCGGTCGGGGAATTGGATGCTCTATTGCCGTGGGGTGGGGCTGTCCCGGAAAAATGCCGGATGCTGATGAAAAAGGAGAATGCCTTAAATGCAGAACACCACATCTGAATTTATGATGACCTTTGTTCAGGAATATCTGGACGGAAAGCGCAGCCGCTTGGATTTCGATCTTGATTTCAGCCATTATCTAATGAAGCATTATGCGAAGATGGACCGTGGAAATACTGATCTAGCTGAATGCTTTAATTTTTACCTCGTTGAGGAAGGCTTTGACCAGGCGGAAGGCCTGTCAGATGACCGGCACAGGAAGTTGATTCAAAAGCAGCTTAATAAATTCAAGGCAGTTCTGCGTGATGGATTTTTCTGATATGGTTCAACAAACTGTACGTCCTCCTTTCATCCATTCCCGATCGCTTTTCTATATGTTAGCATATCCGGGATATTAAACGATATGTGACGTAGAGTTTGTCGTTTACAACTATGCCCCGCAAAATACTTGATGAATACCACCTGAGAATGAT
>JAJZPZ010000265.1 GCA_021847795.1 Nitrospirota bacterium | reverse complement strand
AAACCGCTGGTATCCGATATGCCTGCGATGACAAGGATGTGCACGATGATCGAGAGGACAAGAGAAGCGATAAAGGAAGTAAGGAATTTATGTTGTATTTTCATAGTGCCCGATAGCTGTATATGTCCTCATTCAGAGTGCGGATGTATTTTATCTGAAAAGAAAACGTTTGTACAATTCAGGATAAGGGTGATAATTGACCTCAGGCATGAATTAACAAACGAGGATATTTACTGCGAAAATCCAGGGAATATCGCAGCCACTTCCGGTAATCGGCGTGTCGTTAAGCATGAACCGCTTGTTTCTGAAGAACGGCGGTATACTGTTTTAAAATATCGGCAGGAAGCCTTTGCATATGCTGTTCGCCTCCTTGAGACTAACATTCAATACTGCGTATCGGCCCTGGGAAAATGTAATAAGATCAAGCAAATACGTCAAGGCTTTTGTCATTGACTAAGTGAAAACCTTATGATATCGTAAATGCTATCCGTTCAGATAATAACTGGTTGGGCAAGCATAAATAAGGAGGATAAAATGGGATTCACTACATATAAAAATGTTGCCAATCCTCATGTCACAATTCACCGCGATGGCTGCAATCAAATAAAGAAACGTGGAGGACTCCATAAATACGGCCAAGGGACTTATATTACCACACCACTTATGCTGCGGCGCAGTCGTTCGCTAAATCGTCCGGATTGCCAGTGAAAGACTGTTCCTTCTGCAAACCGAAATAACAAAAAAGGAGTCAATCATGGCACGGATTAATCTTCCATACGGTGATACTGTATTCGATTCTGATGATCTAAAGGAATATATAAAAAGAAGCGGCAAGAATTATATCATACAGGGACAAAAAGCCTGTTCGCGGGTCGATCATCCAAAGCCGCACAGCTTGGACTGCTGGCTCCGCGACAATTACGCTCAAAACCCAAATACAAAACAGGCCGTGAACGAAGTAATAGAAGCTCTTATTCATACTGGCGACTTTGCGGAGGGGACCTTCCCATGTCCCGACAGCGGAAGAAACTGCAAAGGCATCAGAATTAGAGAAAATGAAAATGCCTGTAAAAAAGAGGGTCAGCGCCCTATATATAAATAGTGGCGTCACATAAACATAGACAAATGGCGGAAGACGAAATGAAAAAGCATGATCATCTGACAACCCTCCGGGTTTTCTCTTCCGGGCTTGATGTTGTTCCCGCTATTACCTCTTGGTATCTCTCCGAGTTGGGCGAATCCAGGGGCAAGCAGGAACTCTTTACCAAACAAGCCCCTCAGAGGCTTAAGGTCCTGCGCGAGCATGCCTTGATAGAGAGCGCCGTCTCCTCAAACCGCATAGAGGGCGTCACTGTTGATCAGCAGCGAATCCACACCGTCGTGTTCGGCATGGCGCACCTGCGGGACCGTGATGAGGAAGAGGTGCGGGGCTATCGCGATGCTCTGAAGCTCATCCACGAACAGGGTGGAAAACTGCCGGTATCGGAAGATACTGTTCGCAAGTTGCACGCCCTGGCACGCGGGGAGACAGGAGACGCCGGACACTATAAAGCAAAAGACGGTGACATCATCGAGAAATATCCGGACGGCCGCACTCGTGTCAGATTCAAAACCGTTTCGGCATCTCTGACATCTTCTTATATGGCACAACTGGTGTCCCTGTGGAGTGACAGCCTGCAGGAGCGTTGGGTACATCCTCTAATTGCTCTGGCCGCCTTCAATCTCGATTTCCTCTGCATCCATCCTTTCCGGGACGGCAATGGCCGTGTCTCACGCCTCCTTATGCTGCTGCAACTCTATCACCTCGGGTACGAGGTGGGTCGCTACATCAGCGTCGAGAGGATAATCGAACAGAGCAAGGATCGTTACTATGAGACATTGGAGCAGAGTTCCCACGGCTGGCACCAGGGGAAACATGATCCATGGCCCTATATCAATTATGTTCTCTTTACTCTCAGGACTGCCTATCGCGAATTTGAGGAGCGTGTGGGCCAGGTGAGATCGCCGAGAGGGGCGAAAACAGAGCTGATAAGTAATGTTATCGACAAGACAGTTACCACTTTTCGCGTAGCCGATATACAAAAGCAGTGCCCTGGTGTAAGCGTGGACATGATCAGAAAGGTTTTGAAAACCCTGCAGGCAGAGGGAAAAGTTCAGTGTCTTGGCCGCGGGCAGAATGCCCGGTGGCAGAGGACGGAAAAATGGGGAATTAGGTAATATCCAATGAATTGGGGAATGAATTAGGTAATATAAGGCGACTACAACGTTTCCAACCAGTCATTCAAGCGGTCAAGCCGCTTAATTCATCGTAAGTACACTACGGAAATTAGGGGCACCTCTCTGATTTGATCGACATTGAGCAAGAATGGGGGATGTGTCCCTGAGAAAGCCCATTCCCCACCCCCATCCGTAATACCCGCCGTTCCAGTGCATGTTGCCTCCTTTCCTAAACCATACCACAGGGAAGGGCCAATGTGAATCGTTACGGTGCGATGATCTGCATTCATGGCTTTGCAACAATGTTGCATGCCCGGTCGAACTCATTTTTTTCATATTTCCTTAAACCACCTGCATTTGTTTTCCGGTGGGATGCGCATAGGGATGATTAACCGGGTTGGTTTTGCAAAAAAAGGGCCCTCCGGGTAAACCGGAGGGCTGGGGCGACATTCTTGAGGAG
>JAJZPZ010000080.1 GCA_021847795.1 Nitrospirota bacterium | reverse complement strand
TTTGAGCTTTGGGATCTGTTTGGAATTTGGTACTTAGAATTTTAGATCTCTGGGTCCTCTGTGGTTTATTTTTTAAGGAGGTTTATTGTGGGATTTTCGGATATAGTATGGATGGGTTTAATTATTTCCGGAGCAGTATATCTTTTATACAGCTCCCTCTGGAAGAAAAAAGGCCACTGCCGGGGATGCTGCGATTCAGGTACATGCGGGGAAAAATGATCTGAAGCGCGGAAGAAAAGTTGCTTTTACACATAGAACTTAGACTGCCCCGCGGCCGGCAACTTGAATCTTATGGATTATATCCTGTATTCTTTTTTAATATGATATTCAGGGGCCCGTATTGCAGGACAGGCAGGGAAAAGGGAAGGAGGATGCTTTTCGTTTTGTTCTCCTTTATCTGTTTATGGTCTCTTTCCGCCGGACTTGCCTGGTGCCGGGATGCAAGCCCCGCACCCCAAAAGGCCCTGCCGAAAGCTGTCCGTGGGAATGAAACCATAGCTACCATACGGGTCGGCAAGCACACAGACCATACCAGCATTGTCTTCGAGACAACCGAAAATTATGTACAAAGGGCCTCGGTTATTGTGACTGGTGATAATACGATAAAAGTTGATTTCCAGGCCCCCGTTACTTTCAGACTCCCGCAAAAGGGGCCTTCGAAAAATTTTTCGACAATTGACAAAGGCCCTGTAAAAGGCAAAAGCTCCGTTGAACTCGGCGAAGGGGTGCGGCTCACCCCCGGCGCAAGCAGTTGCCTGTTGGTCATCGACAAGCTTGACGATATTAATGTCTCGAAATTGCTCGCGCCCCCGAGACTTGTCATCAATGCCTTTATTAAAAAGGATGCAGCTCTTTCTTCCGGCAAGGACACCGGTTCTCCTGCACAGGACCGCCTGCCCGTTCCCCCTGATATGTCGGATGTCAAGATGGAGTTATTCATGCTCGATGCCGGGCACGGCGGTTACGACAGCGGGATCCGGAGCGGCAGCAAAACGGAGAAGGACATCGCGCTCATGGTTACGAAAGACCTTGCCGGCGCACTCGGCAAAAAGGGCAAGAAGGTGTTTCTCACCCGGAAAAGCGATCAGGTCATGACTCTCAGGGAGAGGATCAGGGCGGTGAACCAGAAGCAGCCCGAGATATTCCTCAGTATTCATGTTTCATCAAAGAATGAATTCTGCCTGTACACTGCGCGAAAGAAGGCTGAGAAGGACGCCGGAGATCCCCAGGCGACCTCTCCGGAAAACAATGCCCAGGGACCAGATGTCAAGGACAGGGCACGTGCAGTTGCCGGCGCCATTGCGCGGTATGTCAGGCAGGAGTTCAAAATGAAAGTGAGATACGAAAGGCTGCCTCTGCGGGTAATCTCTTCAGTCAATGCCCCGGCTATTTTGATAGAACTGCCGAACCCGGAAAAGTTCACCTATGACGGGAAGACAAGAGAGAGATTGGTAAACGCGATATTAAAGGGGATAGCCTATTCATCGATGAGTTAGCGCTCGTCAGGTTTGTCAGGCAATATCCGGTGAATGAAGGATAAGAAATATATTATACTGACTGCTTCGGCAGTCCTCCTGGTCGCTATATCGGCCGGATGGCTGGTTGCCAAGTACTATCTTTTCCCTGAAAACACTGCCCAAGAACCCTTTATAGAACTGAAGGACGGCATGCCGGAAGGAAAGAAGATCCCTGACGAGAACGGCAGCGATGTCGTCCCGGTAAAAATCTTCTACCCGTCGGAAGCCGGGCTGTCGGTAGAGGAAAAAAATGTCCGGAACAGCCGGCTGCCTGTAAAAATGGCGGAATTAATCCTTGCCGAGTATTTGAAAGGGCTTAAGGAAGGACTTGGGGACACAAAACTGCTCGGGGTCTACAGGGACAGCAGCAACATTTTCTATATAGACCTTTCTGACGAGTTCAGAAGGAATTTTGCGGGAGATGCCGGGCAGGAGTACTATCTGTTAAAATCCCTGTTTGAGACTGTTATGGTCAATCTGCCCGGGACAGAGGACGTGAAGTTGCTGATAGAGGGGAAAGAGGTGGACAGCATCGGCGGCCATTTCAGTTGCTTTTCCCCGTTAAAGGAGATTTTTCAGGAAGAAGACCGGAAGCCTGGGGTGAACGACCGTAAGCCGGAGTGATCATCCTGTCTAAGGCCGCTGCCGTTACCTGAACCAATGATGAACAGTGAAAGCGCAATAGGTATTTTCGATTCCGGAATCGGGGGGCTTACGGTCCTGAAGGAGGTCAGCAGGATACTGCCCCATGAGAATATTATCTACCTGGGAGATACGGCACGGGTCCCTTACGGCATCAGGTCGCCGGAAACCGTGACCAGGTACTCTTTCGAGTGCACGGGATTTCTCCTGAAGCAGAACATCAAGCTCCTTGTCGTGGCCTGCAATACCGTATCAGCCATAAGCCTGCAGCGGATACGGGAAAGTGTGTCCATCCCGGTAATCGGTGTTATACAGCCCGGCGCCCGGGCAGCGGTAAGTTCCACAAAAAACAAAAAGATAGGTATAATAGGGACTGAGACGACGATAAAGAGCAACGCATATGTGAATGCCATCAAGTCGCTGGACAGGAGTATAGAAGTATTCGGGTTGCCGTGCCCTCTTTTTGTCCCGCTTGTGGAAGAGGGCTGGACGGACGGTGCTATCGCCCAGTTGGTTGCCGAGAAATACCTGAAAGGGATTGCAGATAAGGGAGCTGATACCCTTGTCCTCGGATGCACCCACTATCCGCTCCTCAGGGCTGTGATTCAGGACGTTATGAGGGGTGTGCATCTGATAGATTCTGCAGTCGAAACCGCGAAGGTTGTAAGGGACATGCTTCCCTCTGCTGATCATACGGGGAGTGCGGGCATGACCCGGACCAGGAGATTTTTTGTTACCGACTCTCCGGGTAAGTTTATCGCTGTGGGCGGGAGCTTCCTGCAGGAAGAGATCAAAAATATAGAAAAAATAGAACTGCCGTGATGCGTAATCCGTAACGCGTGATGAGTAAAAAAATTACTTTAGGATTATTTACTCATCACTCATTACGCATTACTTATCACGGATTTTGGACTGGAGGAATGGATGAGGCCTGACGGGCGGAAACATGATGAGCTGAGAAAAGTAAGGATGACGAGAAAATTCATTCCTACTGCGGAGGGATCGGTACTGATCGAGATGGGTAACACCAAAGTCATCTGTACCGCATCCATAGAGGAGAGGGTCCCTCCTTTTCTGCGCGATGCGAGAAAAGGATGGGTAACCGCAGAATACGGGATGCTGCCGAGGTCGACGCAGGTCAGGATGACGAGGGAGTCCTCGGTCGGCCGTATAGGCGGAAGGACCCAGGAGATCCAGAGGCTTATCGGAAGGGCACTGAGGTCGGTGGTGGCGCTCGAATTACTGGGCGAAAGGACTTTCTGGGTAGATTGTGATGTCATCCAGGCTGACGGCGGCACACGGACCGCCTCCATAACCGGTGCATTTATCGCGCTGAGCGATGCTGTGGGCTTTGCGCTGAAGAACCGGCTGATTGAAAAGAACCCGATAAGGGAAAACCTCGCAGCCGTCAGCGTGGGTATCGTTGATGGAGAGCCCCGTCTCGACCTTTGCTATGCCGAGGACTCAGCTGCGGAGGTGGATATGAATGTTGTCATGGCAGGAAACGGTAAAATAGTTGAAATACAGGGTACCGCCGAAACGGAGCCCTTTTCAAAGGATATGCTTAATGCTATGATGGCCCTGGCGGAAAAGGGCATTGCAGAGCTGGTATTGGTACAAAAAGAGATACTTTAAAGCAAATATGGTAAAATAAAAAAATGCAAGGTAAAGGTATGTATAAGAGTTTATTCGTCTGGCTTCTGATCGGCATGGTAATGATTCTCCTCTTCAACCTGTTCAATGTCCCGCCAAAGACAGAGAAGGAAATGATTTTTTCCGATTTCATATCCAAAGTGGAAGCCGGGAACGTGGATGAAGTAACCATCAAAGGAGACAATATCACCGGAAGGCTGAAGGACGGCAGCAAGTTCAGGACCTATGCCGCGGAATATCCCGGTCTTGTGTCCGAGTTGAGGAGCAAGAATGTGAAGATAACTGCGCAGCCGCCTGACCAGAGCCCCTGGTACATAAACTTCTTCTTTTCCTGGGGTCCCATCATCTTCCTCGTCCTGGTATGGGTTGTTTTCATGAGGCAGATGCAGATGGGCGGCAACAAGGCCATGTCTTTCGGCAAGGCAAAAGCAAAGATGGTGTCCGATAAGGCGGTAAAGGTCACCTTCGCGGATGTGGCCGGAGTGGAAGAGGCAAAGGCGGAAGTCGAGGAGATCATCGAGTTCCTCAAAGACCCGCAGAAGTTTTCGAAACTGGGCGGGAAGATCCCCAAAGGTGTGCTGCTCGTAGGACCTCCCGGAACAGGCAAGACGCTCCTTGCGAAAGCCATTGCAGGCGAGGCCGGAGTGCCCTTTTTCTCCATTTCCGGGTCCGATTTCGTTGAAATGTTCGTAGGTGTCGGCGCCTCCAGGGTAAGGGACCTTTTTGAGCAGTCCAAGAAGAGCGCGCCGTGCATCATTTTCATAGATGAAATCGATGCCGTTGGAAGGCACAGGGGTGCAGGGCTCGGGGGCGGACATGATGAGCGCGAACAGACGCTGAACCAACTCCTCGTAGAGATGGACGGGTTTGAAGGCAACGAGGGCGTTATTATCATAGCTGCGACCAACAGGCCCGATGTGCTCGACCCGGCGCTTCTAAGGCCCGGAAGGTTCGACAGGCAGATTGTTGTGCCGACGCCTGATGTGAAGGGAAGGCTTGAGATACTTAAGGTCCATACAAAGAACATTCCCATCTCGGAGAATGTGGATCTCGAAAAGATTGCCAGGGGGACCCCCGGGTTTTCGGGAGCTGACCTGGCGAACCTTGTGAATGAGGCTGCCCTTATCGCTGCCAGGAAATCCAAGGACAAGGTCGATATGACGGATTTCGAGTTCGCAAAAGACAAGGTGCTGATGGGAGTGGAAAGGCGCAGCATGGTCATCAGCGATTCGGAAAAGAAGAATACCGCTTACCACGAGGCCGGCCATGCACTGGTCGCCAAGCTTACACCCGGCACTGACCCGATACACAAAGTGAGCATTATTCCCCGCGGCAGGGCGCTCGGCGTGACCCAGCAGTTGCCGATCGACGACCGCTATACCTATTCGAGGGACTACCTGGAGAAGACGCTCAACGTGCTGTTGGGCGGGAGGGCCGCCGAAGAGCTTGCCCTGAACCATATGACTACCGGCGCGGGAAACGATATCGAAAGGGCCACTGAGCTTGCGAGAAAGATGGTCACTGAATGGGGCATGAGTGACAAGTTGGGCCCGCTCACTTTCGGGAAGAAGGACGAGCAGATATTCCTGGGCCGCGAGATAGCCAAGCATAAGGATTACAGCGAAAAGACCGCGGAAGATATAGACGATGAGATAAAGGGCATTGTTACGCGCGCCTACGAAAATGCCAAGAGGCTTCTGAAGGGTAATTTAAAGCTCCTTGAGGCGCTTGCCCATACCCTTCTCGAAAAAGAGACCGTAGACGGGCAGGAGATCGACAAGCTCATCGATGAAGTAGGGGCTGCCGGCGCGTGATCCGTTCCTGATAGAGTGATCAAATCACAAATCCCGAATTACAAGGCAGCGCTTTAGCTGTTGTGATTTGGGATTTTAATTTTGGGGTCTGTTCATGAAGATAACCTGGTCTGATTTCTGCCTGGATTTCGATAAAAAAACCCACATTATGGGCGTGCTCAACATCACGCCCGATTCCTTTTCGGACGGCGGGCTTTATTTCGACAGGGAAAAGGCTGTCGAACATGCGTTGCGGCTTGCAGAAGAGGGCGCCGACATCCTGGACATCGGCGGTGAATCTACAAGGCCGGGTTCGGATACGGTCTCCGTGGAAGAAGAAATAAGGCGCACCGTTCCCGTTATAGAGGCCGTTGCCAAAAAGATAAAAGTCCCGATTTCCATCGATACCTACAAAGCCGATGTCGCACGGCGTGCCCTTGATGCAGGCGCCTCGCTGGTGAATGATATCAGCGGCCTGAGGTTCGACCCTGAAATGCCGAAGGTAGTGGCGCAGTACCGGGCGCCGCTCATCCTGATGCACATAAAGGGAAGGCCGAAGGACATGCAGCAAAACCCCGTATACGAGGCCCTAATCCCGGAAATTATGGATTACCTGAGAATAAGTATCCGCCTTGCCGCAAAATCCGGGATACCGGAAGATACCCTTATAATCGACCCGGGCATCGGCTTCGGGAAGACGATCGACCACAACCTGGAGATTATCAGGAACCTGAAAGAGTTTACCCTGCTGGGAAGGCCTGTTGCCGTAGGAGTATCCCGTAAAGCCTTTATCGGGAAAATCCTGGGCGGTGCTTCTTCTTCGGAAAGGGTGGAAGGCACTGCGGCTGCCGTGGCAATCGCGATCATGAACGGCGCACGGATTGTGCGCGTCCATGACGTAAAGGAAATGGCAAAGGTCGCACGGGTCGCAGACGCCGTCCTTAAAGGCAAACTCTAAATCCTAAGCGCCAAATCCTAAGAGCCTATCCGCAAATAAACATTATAGATGGTATCCCCCTTTTCTAAAGGGGGAAGAAGGGGGATTACTGAAAAATGATTTCTCCGGTAATCTCCCCTCGCCCCTCTTTAAAAAAGAGGGGACATTATTTGCGGATAGGCTCTAAATAAATTCTAAATCCCGATGACCGGAATTCAAAACGTGTTTGGAACATTTGAGTTTAGAATTCAGATATTGTTTAGAGTTTAGTGCTTGGAATTTCGTGTTTGCCTCTCATAATTACCTTCTCAGATGGAAGGGCACGCTTGTCGAGACCACGCCCTTCTTAAACAGCAGAACCCCCTTTATGAAAAGAGCGGTCTGGTTGTGCAGGAGATGGTGCCACCACCGCGAGGGCACAAATTCGGGCAGGATGACGGTGATCACGCCTTCCGGGTAGTTATTGCGGACTTCATTTATATAATCGATGAGCGGCTCCACTACGGAGCGGTACGGGGAATCGAGTATGATGAGCGGCACGCCCATGCAGAACTTGTCCCATTTGACTTTTGTCTTTTCTGTTTCCGCGGGGTCGAGGCAGACATATACCGCAACCACATCACTCGATAGCGCCTTCCCGTATTTGATCGCGTTCACAACGGCCTGCTGGATCCCTGAAACCGGGATAACTACGGAGTGGTGCATGAATTCTTTCATATCAGGCTCGCAGGCCGTAACGGAGAGCTGGTCAGCGATGGCAATATAGTGCTGGTGCACCTTCCGGGTAAGATAGACAAGTCCCGGAATCGCGATGAGCACGATCCATGCACCGTGGGCGAACTTTTCGGTAGCGATTATTACAAGGACAATCGCCGTGGTTATGGTGCCGATGCCGTTTATCATTATCCCTTTGAGCCACCCCTTCCCTTTATAGGTAATCCAGTGCTTTACCATTCCTGCCTGGGAAAGGGTGAAGGCGGTGAAGACCCCTACAGCATACAGGGGGATGAGGGCATGAGTGTCGCCTTCGAAGATCACGATGAGCACTGCCGAGAGCATGCCGAGTATCACGATGCCGTTTGAAAAGACGAGCTTGTCCCCACGGTTGCTGAGCTGTCTCGGCAGGAAGCGGTCGGCTGCCATGATTGAAGAAAGCCTGGGGAAATCGGCAAAGGAGGTGTTTGCAGCAAGAATGAGGATCAGGGAGGTTGCAAATTGGATTGTGTAATAAATGATGCCCTTGGAAAACACTATCCTTGAGAGTTGTGAAAGCACGGTCTCATTCGCTTGCGGCAAAACCCCGAAATGGTCTGCGTAATAGGCTATCCCGATGGTCATCACTCCAAGGAGTATTGCCATCCATGTGAGAGTGATCCCCGCATTTTTTGCTTCAGGGGCCTCGAATGCCCGGACCCCGTTGGAAACGGCCTCTATCCCGGTAAGGGTAGCGCAGCCTGAGGCGAAGGCCTTTAAGATGATAAAAAGCGGAAACAGGTTTGTAGTCGCAGCCCTTGACTCAGACAGGACAGGATGGGTCAGGGAAAAGGACTTGAAAAAGCTCGCCCCGATCAAAAGGAGCAGGCCTCCCACGAAGAGATATACGGGTATCGAAAATACCCGTCCCGATTCCCTTACCCCCCTCAGGTTGATAACCATGATAAACAGTATGGCAATGAGACACATGGTAACCGTGTGGCTTGTGAGTCCGGGGAATGCCGAGGTGATTGCCGCGATGCCCGCGGAAATACTGACCGTGACTGTAAGGACATAGTCGATAAGCAGCGCGGCTCCTGCGATGAGCCCGGGATAGGCGCCGAGATTCTCCTTGGCCACGATGTACGCGCCGCCGCCTGAAGGATAGGCATGGATCGTCTGGAAGTATGAAGTGGCAACGATGGCGATAAGCGCGACGATACTGATCGCGATCGGCACGGAGTAATGGATGAGTGCAGTGCCGCCGGCGGCAAGCGCACGGAGTATTTCTTCCGGTCCGTATGCCACGGATGAAAGCGCGTCTGATGAAAAGACCGCAAGCCCCATGGTCTTTGTGAGGCGTTCATGCTTTTCTTTTACGGTTTCAATGGGACTGCCGATAAGGATTCTCTTGAGTGACAATTTGTCCTCCTAAGAGGGGCAATGCGGAGGAGAAAATAAAAAACCGCTGGGAACAGCGGCCTCGGATTTCTGCCTGTTGCCCTTCCATATGCCTACGAGGTTAGCTGACGGGCTCGGGCCTGGAAGTGCCCTATCCTCAAAGAGGAATACGCCCCGAATTCTGGGTCCCCCGCATCCATTCACCTCCCTACGGGTGGGAACGGATCTCGGCTGCTATTTAATTCATACTTTAATACCGGCGTGAGGAATTGTCAACAGAAATGCGCGGTTTCTGCCGATGTCCGGGGCAGGTTTACCTGAGATGCTGATTACGCGTGAAGTCGAAGTTATCCATTCTTATGGCCAGTTCTTTCCAATTGCATTCCTGGAGGATGCGGGCCTGGGTATGGATGAGCCTGTTCTTTATGGCCCTGGCCTTGGCGATCTCGTCGGTGATGCCGTAAAAGGGGAGCATGATCGAAAAGGCCTGGTTTGTGTAGTTCTCGATGGGGATAAGGACATCCTTTCTCCTGGTGTAGAAGGGGTCTTCGTTTTCAGCGCAGGGCTTGCTGAAAACATTGAACTGCCTGCATGCTACAGGCCGGAGCAGATGCACGGAGCAGGCATTGTTTATCAGGAAAGGGCAGGGCGCCCCTTTTTCATGCTTCAAAAGCTGTCCTTTGAGGGCCTCGCGCACAGGCGGGAGCGTCTTCTCTACCACGAACCAGTAGAGTCCCACAAGCTCAAGGGGGTACACGGGAATGTCTTTGTGGGTGCTGCAGCAGGCGCTGCACCCTTTTGCGCAGGCAAGGCGTGCTTTTTTCTTTTTTTCTTCTACCTTGACGGCCTCGGCAACTCCGTTGTCGATTACTGCATAAGCATGGAGGAGCAGCGAAAGCCAGGGGAGCCTGGCCTCATCACCGGGGAAGCAGAGGCGCATAAGTTCTTTTTCATTTTTCATTCCCCTTATTTTAAATCCCGAAGGGTTGATTAATCCAGTAGCTAAAGAAGGGCAACTGTGTCAGAAATGTTTATCTCCGGGTTTTTTACCGGGGGAATATTCCTAATCAGGCACTCCGATGAACTTGTACCCGGCGCCGTAAACGGTTTTAAGGAAGGCCGGTTTTTGGGGGTTCTCCTCAATCTTGTGGCGAATATTCTTTATGTGAGCGTCTATAACTCTGTCGTAGCCCTCGAAATCGTAACCCTGGACTGCATTGACTATCCGGAGCCTGCTGAAGACCATTTGAGGCCTCTCGGCAAGGAAGAGGAGTATCCTGAACTCGGTGGTTGTGAGCGGCACGACCTTTCCGGCACTGGTGACTTCTGCACAAGTGGTGTTGATCGTAAGGAGCCCCTGATTGAAAGAAAGGACCTTCTTCTCGTCTTTCCTTGTCCTCCTGAGATGCGCCTTGACCCTTGCAACGAGTTCTCTCGGGCTGAAAGGCTTGATGACGTAATCATCGGCCCCGATGCCCAGCCCCCGGACCCTTTCATCTTCGGAACTTTTGGCTGTCAGCATAATGATAGGGACATCCGAGGTTTCCCGTATGGCCTTGCATACGTCCTCGCCATCGATATCAGGGAGCATGAGATCGAGAATTACGAGCTCGAAATGGCTTCTTATCTGCTGAAGCGCGGCTTCCCCTGTGCCTGCCAGGGTGACCTGGAATCCCTCCCTCTCCAGATAGGACTTTACGATATCGGCGATTTTCTTTTCGTCTTCTACAATTAATATTTTCTCATTGGACATACTCGGGTATCCGCACGTTCCTTAAGAAACCCGCGCTTACTTCCGGGGCGAGGGGATTAATAAACATTCCGGACCCCAGCTCGACGCCCGAGGCCATTGCGACCCTCGGCACTATGGTGAGATACCAGTGGATGTATTCGGAATCGGTGTGTGTGGGTTTGCCGGATTTGATAATGTAGTTGAAGTCGGGATTTACCAGGCCGTAATACAGTTTTGACATCACGTTTTTGAGGTTCGCTGCAAGGTCCTGTATTTCTTCGGGCCTGATGTCGGCAAAAGAGCCTGAATGCCTCTTCGGGAATATCCAGACATGGAAGGGCGATACTGCGGCATAGGGGACGAAGGAAACGAAGTGTTCCGTATTGAAGAGCACCCGCGCGCCGTCGGACAGTTCCTCTCCGATTATCCTGCACATCAGGCACTCCCCGTGATCATCAAAGAACTTCATTGCGCCCTCGACCCTGTTCCTCACCTGGCGCGGTGTTATGGGCATCCCCACTATCTGGGAAAGTGAATGCTCTATGGTTGTTCCAGATGCATGTCCGCTGTTCTTGAAGAGAATCACATAGTCCACCCGCGGGTCTTTATAGGCTTCGATGAAGCGGTCTTTGTACGTCTGTATGAGGTCCCTGAGCTGGTCTGCGGGCATCAGGGCAGCTGTATGGCTATGCACGGGGGTGTCGATGATGATCTCGTGTATTCCGACCCCGTTTACGACCTTTTTCAGACCGGAATTGGTCCTCAGCTTTTCTCCGTCTCTTGAGAGTACGGAAAACTTGTTCATTACAACCCTTACTTTCCAGCCTTTCTCGCCATGAACCCGGTAGCGCTCCTCAGGACTCATTCCCTCGTTGCCGGGACAAAAAGGGCAGGTTTCCACATACTCGGGGTGCCTTTTTTTTTCCCTTGCGCCGATAAAGTCTTCCGGCCTTTTTCCTTTTTCCATTGCGAATATGACCCATTCCCGGGTTATCAGATTCATTCTCAGCTCAGGCATGCCATACCTCCTCGAATCCTTCGGAAAAATTTCCCGGAACTCATGTGAGCCGGTCCCTATTGATATTAGCATATCTAAAATAAGATATGTTTATGGTATATTTAACTATGCCGGGCAGCAGAAGCAGCATGCAGTTAGGTTTATTCCCCATACATAGTGAAGAATTCATCAGGGATTATTTCCGTAAAGCCACAGGCAGGCCTGTTTCCCTCACCATCACGGACAATTCCACCAGTATACTTTCCGCAAGGAAAAGAGGCGGGACGCTATTCGTCAGGTTTCACAAAATGCTGCTGCATGCGGGAATTGATGTCATCGGGGAAATCGCTGATTTCCTGAAGGCGAAAAAGGTAAAGACCCCCCTGCTCAGGGAATTCATCAGGCTGAACAGCAATTGCCTGAGGAGCAAGCCCCCGAGGAAAGCCGCCCGCGCCGCTACTCCCGGCAGATACCATGATCTCGGTGCGCTGTATGATTCGATCAACGCGGAGTATTTTGAAGGCAGGATTTCCGCGGAAATAACCTGGGGGGCAAAGGGCCAGGGGAGGGCGGTAAGGAAAAGGACCCTGGGCAGTTACAGTCCCCATACGAATACGATACGGATAAGCCCTGTCCTGGATAAAAAGACCGTGCCCCGTTATTTTGTCGAGTATATCGTTTACCATGAGATGCTCCACGCCGATGTGGGGATCTCAAAGGTTAACGGCAGGAACATCATACATTCGCGTGAATTTAAGAGGAGAGAGGCGCTGTTCAGGGACTTTGCAAGGGCCAGGGCCTGGGAGATCGGGAATATGTGCGGGTAAGGTCTCACCGCACATCGGCATAAGGCTCAACGCTGTCCAGAGGCAGCTTGAATAATCTTTCCTCACCGGCCCTGGTTACAATAAGATACTTTTCGGGCTTGCCCCCGCGGGCTGAATCCCGGCTGATATTGCAGATCTCCCTGACCTCGTAAACTCTGTTCTTATGGACAACCTTTCCTGTATTCTGAATGGCCCTGATGACCTCATCCGTTCTTTTCTGTTTTTTCGTTTGCAGGGATTTATTTATAAGGACAGCCAGCGGGTATAAGGCAACAAGGAAATACAGGTAATGCGCATGGTACGGCATGGTGGCCCCTCCTCTGTTTCCATTCCTGTCAATCAAGAAGCATACCAATGAAAAAAGCCACAGGAAACAGGAGGGCAATATCTCTCCGTGCAGGGAAATCCAGACAGTAGCGGCCCGCACTGTTACAGATTTTGTCACCCCGGCGCTGCCCGGAAATGTGCGGCGCGGGTAAGGCTGGTTTCAGGGATGGGAAAGGGAATTGATGAAAGGAACCAGGCTGGAGAGTTCTTCGTAGGTGACTGAGGAGTGCCACCTCCCGGTAAGTCTCGCCGCAAGGATGAGCCCGAAGAAGAGTGATACTACGGCAGCAATAAAGATTCCGGGCCTGATTATCTTCCTCCCTGCGAGCGCAGCGTCCAATGCGCCCCGGGCCGGACAATGGCTGACGCAGGTAAGGCATCCTGTGCATTCCGGCGAACGGATCTCCGTTTTTTTGTCCACCGGCAGCAGGGCAGGGCAGTTCCTTGCGCATGATCCGCAGTGAATACAGTTCGCCCCGGTCCTCCTGATCTTAACAGGACTCAGTACACTCAGCAGCCCGAGAAGGCCTCCGTAGGGGCATAGATACCTGCACCAGAAATTCTTATAGAGAAGGGAAAATCCGGTAAGAAGTCCAAGGGTGATCCCCGTGGCAGGGGACATTTCCGTGAAGAATTTCAGAAGTTTCACATCTGCGACCTTCCAGTACGGGGTATTGAGAAATTCCGTTATCCCGGCAGGCGACATTTTTACCAGGATAATAAACAGGAAAAATGCCGTAAGTATGTACTTTAATGATCTGAGGGGATAGTCAAGGCGCCTGGGGATTGCAAAATTCCTGCCCAATATCCGTCTGCCTGTCCTCCATGCGCCGTCGGAAAGCGTGCCTACAGGGCATATCCAGCCGCAGAAGGATTTCTTGAGCAAGGTTGAAAGCGCTAAGGCGCCGATGAAAATGATCAAGGCAGCGGGGTGGATTGAGTCAAAAATGCCGTTTGTAATCCAGAGCTTGAAAGCCATCAGTCCCCCGATAGGCATGAACCCCTCGATCGACGGGGTTCGGGAGACCGGGGGAACGGCTCCCCGCTCGACTGCCCGTACAAAGAAATAGAAGCTGGTCCCGGCATAGATTACCATGAAGAAGACGGACCACTGGACGGCATATCTGATTTTCCTGATAAAGGCGCGATCGGTCTTTTCCATGTCTCTATTTTACATTTTTGTAAAGGGGAAAAAATATGATCTTAATCACTCTCAGGGGCTCGTGAAAAATAAGCTCCTCAAGTCTACCGGCATCAGACAGTTATTCCAGCATCTTCCTTGCTGCTCTCAAGGCGTCCTCCCTGGTGGCTATTTCACCTAAAAGGGTCATGTCCTCTATTGCCCCGAGTATCTTTTTGAACAGGGGGGAGGGGTTGAGGTGGAACTCATGGATGAGATCGTCGCCGGTAATGAGGGGGGGCAATTCCATTCTCGGCCTTATTTCTTCATGGTAGAGGGACATGAGGTCACGGCAGAAGGCCAGGATTTTCTTTTCCTCAAACAGGAGGCCTGCATGTGCAATGCCGAGGACCATCACGGCATGGATGTCATCACGCAACCTCTTCAACAGCAGAATCGCCGCCTTTTTATCAAAACTCTTGTACAACCCTGCAATATCGGCACGGTGCGACGCCAGCAGTGACAGGAACTCCACCTCCTTCCCTGACATTTTTAATTTCAGGGCAGTGTCTTTTGCTGATTCAGGGGTTGGGAAGAGGACGGACAGCTTGAGGCATATTTTTCTATACTCGCCTCTGAAGTACTGCAGGATGGGCTCCGCATGTGCGGGGAAGGAGAGGGCAATGCTGTTCAAAACTTCCTCTGCCTTCCGGTACAACCGGAGTGCTCCGTCCCATGCAGGCCTTTCAATTGCAGGGAATAGCGCCGGCATAAGCCCGTTATCGGTCATGTCCTGGATGGTCCGGTATGAATGGTCGAGCTTCAGTATCTGCCTCAGCTCCTCCGTTATCCTTTCTGAAGCCACGGTATTTACCAGGGGCGCAAGTTTTCCGACAGCGTCCAGCGTATCTTTTTCGACTGAAAAAGACAACGCTGCTGCAAAGCGGTATATGCGGAGCAGCCTGAGCGGGTCCTGCCTGAGATTCTCTTCAGACACCATTCTGATAATCCCCTGCGCGAGGTCGTCTCTGCCGTGAAAAGGATCGATGATTTCCAACGGCAGTGATGCGTGATGCGTGATGCGTGATGTGTTTGAAGGCCGTGACGGGTGCTGGGTGGCGCGTGATGTATCTTTGTCCTTTAACTCATCACTCATCA
>JAJZPZ010000079.1 GCA_021847795.1 Nitrospirota bacterium | reverse complement strand
TGGGGATGGCAGGCCACTACCAGAGACTCCTGTTTTTTGGCTTCAGTGAATATCTTTTCATAGTCCCAGCAGGCAGGGATGAACTCCTGCACATCTATGAGCAGAATATGGGCTGATTTATCTGAAGAGAAATAGTTCTTGCTGATTTCCACACCCGGGATCACAAGCATCCCGTACTTTTCCCAGGCCCTTTCAGCCTCATGCCTGATATGCGCGATGTACCCCCCGAAATTATCTTCCCGCACTGAAAGGTTGAAGCGATGGGCGAATTTTCCGATTGAGTTGTCTCCATTCACAACGTGGTCCGTTATTGCGATCACATCGAACCCCGACTGTCCGAAGAGATCAATTGTCCGCTCCAGTTCTACCGAACCGTCCGAGTATGTAGTGTGGATATGAAAATCACACAGTAACATTACTCCTACAATAAACTTCCACGGTTACAGGATTATGAGGAAAAGGTTAAATTTTGGTTAAAGGTACGGACCTGCTTTTAATAAGGTAGGAATAATATGCTGCAGCATTTGTGGGCCTGCGCTCCATGGTTGTAAAATCCACCCTGTAGAGGCCGAATCGGGCATCAAGACCCTGGAGCCATTCATAATTATCGATTAACGACCAGTAGAAATACCCCCTGACATCAAGACCGTCTTTCATGCATTTCTCAAGGACATCCACGTGTCTCTTCATGTATTTTATTTTCTTCTGGCAATCACGGGTTGCAATGCCGTTCTCTGTTATGATCAAAGGTACGCTGAGTTTTGATGCATATCTCAGCACCTTCTCCAGTCCGCGGGGATGTATCTCCCACCCCATGTCGGTAAGCCCATAGCCGCCAATGTCCCTGTGCCTCATTTCGACCCCCATCTTTTTCAGGGGATTGAACCTCATATGAATCCTCGTGTAATAATTTACACCGAAGAAGTCCAGTTTATCCTTTATCGGCACAGCGATTTCCAGCTCTTTCCTCAGGGGGAATTTTATTCTTAATCTACCCGAAGTAAAGGCGTCGAGGAGCGAATGGTTATAAAAATGTTTTGCAATCTTCGCAAGAATTTTATCGAAAGGGTTCCACCTGCTCCATGGCGCAAGGGCCGCCATATTATGGGCAACACTCACCATAGGTTTGGTTGCGGCGCCGGATGATTTTGCGTGGATAATATCATAGGCCTTTCCATGGCAGATGAGGATATTTTTTAATGCTTTGACCCCCAACGAGGCATCCCGGATACCGGGAGGCGTGCACCCCTCGAAGTACCCGGCAAGGACAAGGACATAGGGCTCGTTAAAAGTGATCCAGTAGCGCACACCCTTAAGCGTGGCAACCATCTTTTCCACAAAGGCTGAAAATTTCCCGACAGAGGCATCTTCATGCCAGGGATATTTCCTGATGAACCAGAGGGGATGGGTGAAGTGGTGGAGGGTGACCATGGGTTCTATATTGCTGCTCACCAGGATATCTATGATCTCCTGGTAATGTGCAATCACTTCGTCATCCCAAACATTTTCTCTCGGCTGGATCCTGCTCCATTCAATTGAGAAGCGATATGCATTGACTCCCAGATCCTTGAGTAATTTTAAATCTTCCCTGTAAAGTTCATAGTGGTTTGTTATATGGGGGTTGGCATCTAATATGGAGTCCCATGAGGTCCAGTCCGCATAGGGTGAACCCTCAAGCTGAAAAGCGGAAGTGGCGACTCCCCATAGGAATTTACGGGCCTTCAGTTCATTGTCCATAGCTTACCACCCCGATACTCTTCAGATTGATTCACACTTTGGAGCCTGCTGCCTTTGATGTGCTTTTGTCCGCCATACATTCATCCCATCATACGTTTATCCCTGACGATGGACGAGCCATCCTGCATCTTTGCCGCCTTTTTTACCTCCGTAGCTATAGAGGCGAGCTGGGCATACGACTCGATCTTGTGGACCTCCGTACTCACTATCCCGGTGGAAAGGGACAGGAGATTGAAAGTCTCTTCCTCCCCCTTACGGTTTTTTGAAGTGTATGAATTTTTTTCATAATCCTCTCTCCCATGGAAATCCACCAGCTGTGCCTCAAATCTCGAGATAATCCTCTCGCATACGGGTATGGAAATCTGCGGACGGGTGATCACGATAAAATCGTCTCCTCCGATATGCCCTACAAAATTGAAGCTCCCGTTTTCGACAGAGGCAAGGGTTGTCTCGACTATACCGGCGAGGGCCCTCAGAACGCTGTCCCCTCTTTCAAAGCCGTAGTGGTCATTATAGGGCTTGAAATTATCTATATCGATATAGCAGATGTCAAAGTGCATGTTCTGGGACAGTTTTTTGTCGATTTCTCTTTGTATGAATTCATTACCGGGCAATCCTGTGAGCGGGCTGGTTCCCCGTGCAAGAACAAGGCTTCGCTCTGTGATGGCATCAAGGAGGGAGCTGATCGCTACTGTGCCGAAATATTTACCATTTTTTGTGACACAGACATCATCATACAGGAACTCCGTTTTCCTTGAGCTGATCCTTTGTGCGACATCTTCCAGCGTTGTATTCGCTTCGACTATGAGAAATTGCTGTTCCATGAGCTGCAATATGCTTTTATACGAATTAAGTGAAAGGCCGTACCCGCATTTGCCGAGTATCTGATTTTCGAGGAATTTGATTCTGTGCAGCATTCCCAGGACCCTGCAATCCTCGACAACCGGCAACCCTCTTAGACCGGGATTCTTGATGAACCGGTTAAATACAGTCATAATCGTTGCGGACGGGTCCACAGGATCCGTATCATGGACGATATCGCCGATAAAACTCTGTTCCCCTCTGGTATGAAGGCCGCTTATCTTTCTGCTGTGCAGCGCCGGGATCACAGCCTTATCCCCGTTCAGCATCGGGGACGGCTTATGGAGAAGAAACCCCTGCAGCAGCTCAATGCCCATATTCAAGACAGCCTCAAGCTCTTCCTTCTGTTCTATGCCTTCAGCGATGACCTTTATCCCCATCCTGTGACATGCGGTGGCGATTGAATCGACAAGATTGGATTTTATGATTGCCTTGTCTATATCCGATATGAAATGGCGGTCGATTTTTACAAAATCAGGCTCGATTATGGAGAGCATCTTCAGGCCGCCGTGCCCGGCCCCGAAATCATCAATGGCGATTTTATATCCCCTGTTCCTGTAATAGGTTATTGACTGCTTGAAGAGATTATAATTGTGTATAGCGCTTTCCTCGGTTATTTCAAGGATAATTTTCTCCTTCGGGATCCCCCATGTATCGGCAAGTTCATCCGTTATGCCTACATTGTGGGCAGGATCGATCAGAGTTTCCGGGCATACATTGATGAACAAATGGGCATTGCGCCCGCTTATTCCCAGAGCAGACGCCTGTTTCAGGGCATTTCCCCTGCAATGGACATCAAGGGTTGATATGGTTTTCGTTAAAATAGCTTTTTTGAATAGTTCTCCGATATCGATATTGCTTTTATCGCCGATTATCCTTGTCAATGCCTCATAGCCATATACAGCGCCGTCTTTTGCTGAAAATATAGGCTGGTAGTGTGCAGTGAGCGAATTGCCGTCGAGCAACTCAAGGATTGTGTGCCTGTCGATTCTCCGGATCTCTTGTTCATCCTGCACAGGATTGCCGCTGCCGACTTCCCATTTTAATCTTGCCGTCATATACGCCTCCACGAAAAGCAATGCACTTTGGTAGTTACAGGAGAAGATTTACTCGAAACAGCCGGAAGTATTTACAGGATTGCCGGCTCCGGGCGTATTCCCTTCCACTGAGAGCACAGGGCACTTAATGTGTCCATTCCCGTTGCAGTAATTGTGCAGCTCTGATACGCTCGGCGAATATGGCTTATCGCTTATGATACAAGAGGCTACCGACCATTGGAACCCGGACAAGCTGTACGAATTCAGATATTTACATTCCATAACACCCTCCTTTCTTATTAATTCGACATGCTTTTAGAATAAGGATTGAATGTTAAGGAAGTATGACAAGCGGATGACTTCTGTATGAAGAGTTACCGGCTGCTTTTCCTGAATGCTTCGGCAAGGGCCGCAATGCGCCTGTCGGAAATGATCTGAGAGAGGTCAGGGGGGGTCCTCTGCATCCAGTTCGGGTACGTGTCGGTCGTGCCGGGCATATTCTGCTGGTCAGGCGTGCCTATGACATCGTCAAGGCTGACAGCCATAAGCTTGCAGGGAGTTCGTGCGAGGTATACGTATATGGCAAGGCACAGCTCATCGGTCATCCGGATCTTGTCCGGATCTGACGGGAAATCATCGGGGACGATTCCCTGGGATTTAAGCGCATGCAGCAGGAGCGCCTTGTCTCTCTCTCTTTCACTTTTGTGCCTCTGCAACAAATTTTCATCATGGTACAGGCTCAACCTTTCCTTCACTTCCAGGTCCTTGCCTGTCCAGTAACCGGAGAGAGTCGGCAAGTCATGGGTAGTAACGGCACATAGCGCCATATCAGGATAGTTTTCAGGCCGGGTAAAGGAAGGATCAGGATAGTTCCTTTCAAAATACAGGAGCCGGTAGGAAAGCATCCGGAGCCTGCTAAGCGTGCCGCGCACGTCCTCTCCTATGGTCCCAAGGTCCTCGGCAACCACTATGGTCCTGTTGCGCACACTCTCCAGGGCAATAATCCTCAGGAGTTCCTCTTTGGGGTATATCACATATGCCCCCTCGACAGCCGGCATTCCGCAGGGAATCCAGAACAGCCTGAACATGCCGAGCGCATGATCTATACGGAGCGCGCCGTTATGCTTCATGTTCTTCCTGATGATGTCTGTAAAAAATTCATATCCCGTCTCCCGCAATCTCTCGGGGATCATGGGAGGGAAGTTCCAGTTCTGGCCGTTTATATTGAAATCATCCGGAGGAGCCCCGACATCTATGTTCCCGGCAATGAGGTTCTGATAGCTCCAGGAGTTACTCCCTCCCCCGATGGACCCGATGGCCAGGTCATGGTATATCCCGACAGGCATGCGAAGCCTTCCGGCCTGCCCGGAGGCATTCCTGTGCTGCTCGTCGATGAGCCATTGGATGTACTTGTGGAAAAACACGTCTTTATCGTTTTTTTCACGGAATTCCCGGACTGCAGGGCCGTGCGGATCAAGGTACTCCTGAGGCCAGTCCTGCCATACATAAACCTTCAGTTTTGTATTCAGGTGCTCCCAGAGAGCCAGGAACAGGGCAAATGACTCGAGGGACTCCCCTTCTTCCGCTATGTACCGCCTGAAACTGCTGCCCCGCTCTGTGTCCTGGCGGTAATGTTTTTCATGGAAAAGCGCAAAAGCATACCCGAGTATGCTTCTCTTCAGAAAAGCGATCTTCCTATAGTCGATCAAAGCTTCCTTCCTGATTTCCTCAAGCTGCTTCCTGAAGATATCTGAACGCAGGATTGCCTGCGCTTCATCTGATTCCATGACCTCGGGGATGCTTTCTATGTCAAGGTAGATAAAGTTCTTATAGTGCCTGCTTATGGGAGAATAGGGGCTTATCCCATAGGGTTTTTTGTTCGGGATGGCATGGAGCGGATTGATTCCCACAAAGCCGCCTTTGTGTCCGGCAACAAGGCCGATGAGGCCTTGCAGATCGGTAAAATCCCCTATCCCCCAGTTCCGGGCAGAACGGATGGAATACAGATTGACGGAGATTCCCCAGGTCTTTCCCGCCTCCAGTTCCGGGGGGAGGTAACATTGGTCAGGCGCTACGATAAGCCTTGAGTCCTTCTGCAGGACATTTTTCCCTCCGGGGAAAATATTGTCCGGATGTGAGCAGTTTATGTGAAAAAAATAATAGCCGATATCCCTGCCCGCAACATCGGGCAGTTCCACTTTCAGATACCCTGTCCCATCTATCCATTGCCGGTCCGAAACAGCCAGGGCATCCCCTGCAAGGACAAATTCATTCCTGTTTCCTATTTCGTCCTCTACGGACCAGGACAAGGTGAGCCTGTGCACCTCTTCCACCCCTGCAGGTATGTAAACGGGAATCGTCACCGGCTGGTCAGTTACCGAAACAACCCTTACGGGATCGACAAAGCTGTTCCATGGTCTGCCCCGGAGTTTTCCTATTTCCTCACCGATGTCCCCGGCAGAATCCATCTTCATGCCCATTGCCTTGAGGATTGCCTTGCGGGTTTCCGTGGAAGCAGTGTGCCTCACGCCGAAGACATCCCAGTATTCGGGAACAAGTCCGCAGGCTTCGGACAACTCATTCAGCAGTTCATCATAAGATTTCATATCATTTTCTTTCTGTGAATTTCTCCCCGGACCGGTAAGGAGCGCTGCGCTACGCAAGTATACCAGATTTCAATACGGCATACGCCTTTTATTTATCGCCGGTTTCATGCATAACTTAAGGCAGGCCCAGAAAACGGGCTCCGGTGGTTTACTTTGGGGCAAGAGGGTCTTTGCATTCTGAAAGACCCTCTTCGTGCTCATTTCTACTGACAGGCATTAAGACGGCCGCGCATCAGTGATGTATATGCTGTCCGCTCTTCTTTGTGTCGTCCGCCTTCGGTCCGGCTGCCGGCTTTGATGGTTCCGCAGGGGGCATACCCATCATGCCTTTCATCGGCGCCATACCCTGCGCATCGGTCAGCATTTTATCAATCCTCTCCTCCAGGAGGGAAAGCTCCCGGGACATCTGTTTCTTTTCGCTATCGGATATCTTCGTCGTAAGCATGCGCTGCTGAATCTTCATCATGTCCTTCATCATGTGCAGCATTTCCTGCATCTTCATTACGTGGTCCGCCATCTTTTGCATCATGGGCATCTGCATGCCCTGCCCCTCGCCCATCATGCTGCACTTCATGTCACCCTGCATTCCCCCGCCCATCCGGTCATGCTGCATCTGACCCTGCTGACCAGGCATCTGCCCGGTTCCTGCCTGCTGCGCCCATACTGCGGTGCTGAAAATAAGTAAGAATGCCAGAAAAAAAACAACCCGCTTCATAGTACATACCTCCTCATCGTTGATTTATTCTATTGTATACCATAATTTTCCCTTTGTCTCTTGCCTGAAAGGCTGGATTCAACATACTCGCTTATTCTGAGGCAGGGCAGTTCGGGAAGAAGCTGCCGGATGCCCTTAAAGGCAGTGAAGATTGATCTTCATGCCTTCCCTCACGTGCGGGTTTCTCAAACTTCACATTGAGAGCGCGCATATCGGCGGCACGCCGTTACTGCTGTAATCTTCCTGAAATCCTGTTGTAAAGCCAACCTGCAAGCGCACCTGCTATGAACAGGTCCGCAAACCCGTAAAGCAATCCGAGAATGCTGCCGACCGGCGAAATGCTGTATCCCGGATAGATTGAGCCTGCAAGAGTACGGAGGAACAGACTGCCGTATCCGGTAAGATAAGAAAGCCAGGTCGTCACAAATAATGTACCACCCCAGAGGATCCCAAGACTCAGGCCCAATGCGGCCGGATTCAACTTCATTTTCATCTCCTGTGCCATTGATTGACCCCTCAGCAGATTACAGGTGCGTTGTATATTTCATGCTTCTCCTGCACATTCCGTGAGAAGCGCCTTCACGGCCTGGGGCTTGGAAAATAAACTTGCCGCTGTAGCTCCGTTTTGCAAAAAAGAGGAAAAGATGCTTCAGGAATGAATAATTATAATGCTTCCTGAGAAACCCGCAGGGGTTCCCCCCGGCAAACCTGCCGGTAAGATAACGGTATCCTGCGTTCCCGGCCCTTTCAAAAAGATACCGGTTGACCAGCGAGGTCTCGAGCGCCGGTTTCAATTCCCTCTTCCACAGCATATCATAATCTGTCCCATCGATAAGGCTCCGGGCCGCCCAATATCCCGACATGACCGCATATCTCATCCCGAACCCCCAGAGGAAATCCTGAAAGCCGGCAGCCTCGCCGATGTAGAGCCGCCTGTCCTGCACCAGGGTGTCGGAGATGAAGAAATTCCCGTAACTGGTAAAGCGTTGCTCATGCTTCATATCAATATGCACTCTCTCCCCGTAAAATCGCAGCATGTTTTCAAAACACTCGCTTCCTTTCCTGTAGCCGCCGAAAAGGACCGTGGCCAATGTCCCGTATCCCTTATGGATAAGGAGATAGCTGTATCCCTTTGGCGCTACATCATCTCCAAACGCAACAATTGCCCGGTCCTCGGCATTTGTTTCAAAAGTCACTCCCAGCGCCGCCATATCGACACCTTTCGGCCCTGTTGCTATGATAGTGCTTCCGGTGACCTCATCCGGGCCGTCAAACCTGCGATTGAAAATGATCTCAACTCCTGCGGCCAGGGCCTGTTCTTTCAGCCCGGCATCGAGCGTCCCCTGCAAGGGCCCCCTTTTCACAAGGTAAAATATCGGCCTTCCGGAATCGACCTTTGCAGGCCCCCTCCCCGGGGCATAGACGATGCCGCAGGTATAGGGGACGCACAGGAAATTTATCCTGATGCCTATCTGCCTCAGGAGTTCTGTGATGTCTTTCTCCGAGCTCCAATTCTCCAAACCCTGGAAGTCACCGTTCAGGCGGTGCCCTACATCAGGGGACATATCATACACTCTGACTTTTAATCCATGCCCTGCCAGGACAATAGCTGCAGTCAATCCGGCAGGCCCTGCCCCCACTATGCTGATATCATCTTTCATGTGCCCGCGCCTTCCGGACTCATTACCAGGGGAACACCCGTGATTGCTCCTGAGGATTGGCGCGGCACAGGAAAAAGAGGGCTGTCCGACATACTGCTGTACTGAGGCTTCTGCACAGGAAGCGGGGGAGTTGCACCGGCCGGCACATCGGGAAAGATTGTTGTCATACCTTGGTTAACCATACACCCTGATTATCTCGATTGATAAAGAAATGATATCACAAAATAATTTTAAATCAAGCAGAAATCAGGATACCGCACCCTTCAGGATATGGGGACCTCTTTTGCCGGTTTCCCCTTTTCAGGTGACATCAACGAGTTCGATATCAAACGTAAGATCACTGCCTGCAAGCGGATGGTTGGCATCAAGGGTGACGCTGCTTTCATCCATGTCCGTTACTACTACGTTTATCACTCCGCTGTACTGCTTTATGCGCAGGTTCGTCCCTATGGAGAGATCAATTTCAGGAGGGATCCGGGACCTCTCCACCCGGATAACCATATCATCCCTGCGGGGTCCGTATGCTTCGTCAGCAGGGATCCTGACGGTTTTCTTCTCTCCTGCCGACATGCCGTGGACCGCATTTTCAAATCCGCTGATCACCTGCCCAGCACCTAATTTAAACTCCAAAGGCTCGTGTTCCTTCGAGGAGTCGAAGACGGCGCCATTGTCCAGCTTTCCCGTGTAGCGCACCTTTACCGTGTTTCCCGCATGGGCCTTTTCTTCTGTTTGTGTTTTTGTCATGTCTTACCTCCTTAGCGCCGGCAATTCATGATTAATTAAATGGTAGCAAATTTATTCCTTGAACGATACCGGCCCCCCAGGGTAAGTCATTGACGTTTCACTCATTGCTTAGCAATCTGCATTTGTGGTAATCTTACGTGAAGTATTTCAAGGATATTCAAGGAGATTCCATGGTTCGGACAACAGTCGGCAAAGACATCCTCGACCGTATATTCTTCATCACCGAGAGAGTAATAGTATTCGATGGGGCAGATGATATCTTCGAACACATAGTAAAGACATCGGTTATGCTTACCAGGGCTGAAGCCGCTACTATCAGGGTCTTCGATATCCACAAAGGCAATCTGAAAATAATCAAGGGATTCGGAGTTTCTTCCGGGTTCCTGTCCCAGCCCCCCCTGCGGCTCGGAGAGGGGGTAACCGGTCGCGTTGTCCTGGAAGGGAACCCGTTCATAACCCACGATATAACCAAAATACCCGAATGTGCACACAAGGAACTTGCCGAACTTGAAGGGATAAGGGCAGTAATGAGCGTACCCCTTAAAACAAGGGACAACTCAATCGGGTGTATCACTGTTTACCGGAAGACGACAGAGCCTTTTTCAGAGCATGACTTGCTGCTTTTAAGCATATTTGCAACACAGACTACCGAGGCGGTGGAGAAAACCCGGTTGCTTGAAGAATTGAGAAAACAGGCAATGATAGACACCCTTACAGGCGCTTACACAAAGAACGCCCTCCTTAAGGAACTCGATTTAAAAGTAAAGCTGGCATTGAGACATAATTATCGTACAAGCATTATGTTCATAGATATAGATGATTTCAAGCAATTCAATGACAGCAACGGACATCTTCTCGGGGATAAATTGCTGGCCGATTTCACAACACTTCTGAAGCAATGCTGCAGAAAGACGGATATTATCGGAAGGTTCGGCGGCGAGGAGTTCGTTATTATCTCCCCTCATACGGACAAAAGGGGAGCCTTTGTTCTTGCCGACAAATTAAGGGAAGCCGTCAGCTGCCACAAATTCACAGGACACGCCCAGGATGTGTCCGTCACCTTCAGCGGAGGCATAGCGGCTGTTCCTGATGACGGTTCGGACGCCTGCGAAGTCCTGAAGAAAGCAGACGATGCCATGTATAAGAGCAAGAAGACGGGGAAGAACAGGATTACGATATGGGAGATGAAAAAAAGCAGGACAACAAGGTCGAAGTCCGGGGGGAAAAATAATAAATATGCCGGCCCGGGAACTGCAGGCCGGTCGAAAAAAAGCTGATCCCTGATGCATTCCCGGAGCAGACCCACGGCATCCGGGCTCATCCTGCATACATGGGCAGATCTTCTGTTGTTCTCCTGAAGCTCTTTCTTATCTGCAAACCAAATGCCCATCCCCCTGCACTGCATCCCTGAGCTTGAATCATCGGCCCGGCATGGGTTATCATTATATTTCAAGTAATTCATGCACGGAGGCTCCTTTGAACACTACCGTAAGGGTCAGATTTGCCCCAAGCCCGACAGGCCATCTCCACATCGGCGGCGCAAGGACAGCATTGTTCAACTGGTTGTTTGCGCGGCATCACAAGGGGACCTTTATCCTCCGGATTGAGGACACCGATACAACCCGTTCAACCGATGAATACATCGGGGCCATTATCGAAGGCATGAAGTGGCTGAAGCTCGACTGGGAGGAGGGCCCTTACCGCCAGACCGCGCGGTTTGATGTCTACAGGAGCTATGTCGATAGACTCCTGCAGGAAGGAAAGGCATACTATTGCTACTGCACCCCTGAAGAGCTTGAGCAGAGAAGGCAGGAAGCCCTTTCCCAGGGGAAGACCCCCAAATATGACGGCAGGTGCAGGCTGCTGAAAGAGCCGGTCCCCGGAAAACCGGCTGCAGTACGGTTCAAAATGCCCCAGGAGGGCAGGACCGTGCTGAATGACCTGGTCAAGGGCGTGATCGAATTTGAGAATAATCTACTGGAAGATATGGTCATCATGCGCTCCGACGGCAGCCCGACATACAACTTTGTTGTTGTCGTCGATGATATAGACATGAAGATTACGCATATCATACGGGGGGACGACCATGTCAACAACACCCCGAAGCAGATACATATATACGAAGCCTTTGGATGGACCCCGCCGGAGTTCGGCCACCTGCCGATGATCCTCGGCGCCGACAAGGCAAGGCTGAGCAAAAGACATGGCGCAACATCAGTGATGGCATATAAGGATATGGGGTACCTGCCCGATGCCCTTGTGAATTACCTGGTGCGGCTCGGATGGTCCTATGGAGACCAGGAGGTTTTCACGCGGCAGGAATTGATCCAGCGCTTCTCGCTGGAGAGCGTCGGCAAATCAGCGGCTGTTTTCAACCCGGAGAAACTCCTCTGGCTCAACGGCCAGTACATGAGCAATTCCGATCCCAAAGACCTTGCGGAACTGGTCATCCCTTTTTTAGAGAAAGAGGGGATTATCACGGATGGCCGGCAGCTTGACAGGGAGTGGCTTTCAAGGGCCGTTGCCTCGCTGAAGGAAAGGAGCCGGACCCTGGTCGAACTTGCGCACTCGCTGAGATATTACATACTTGAGTACGTGGACATTGACCCCAAGGCGAGGGAAAAGTTCCTGAAGCCGGACAATATCAGGATACTTTCCGAGTTGCACGAAAAGCTTGCAGGGCTTCCGGACTTTACCGCAGGAGAGATAGAGAAGATCTTTGTATCCATAGCTGAGAGCCGTTCCGTGAAACTCGGCAATGTGGCGCAGCCTGCGCGGGTTGCGATAACCGGGACCACGGCAAGCCCCGGCATGTTCGAGGTCATGGAGATTGCAGGGAAGGAAAAAATCTTAAAGAGACTGTCAAAGGTAATTTCAGGAGGATAGATGCCGATAAGCAAAGAACTGCTCGATATCCTGGCCTGCCCCAAATGCAAAGGGGACCTGGTCTATAAAGAAGCTGAAAACAGCCTGGTCTGCAGCGCATGCAAACTCATGTACCCGGTCAAGGACAACATCCCCGTAATGCTCATTGATGAAGCGATGAAAATACAGTAGCAAGTTACGAGTAACGAGCAAAGAATTGCCGGCTGTATTGTCTTTCAACTCGTTACTTGTTACTCACAACTCGTTACTTTTTTTCAAAGGTTGCCGAAGTGGCGGAACTGGCAGACGCGCTAGGTTCAGGGTCTAGTGGTCGCAAGGCTGTGCGGGTTCGAGTCCCGCCTTCGGCATTTTTTATTTTCCTGCAATCCAATAACCTATTATGTTGTCAACGATGAAATGTTGGTATGACCTGAGAGGACTGTCCCAATTTACCAACAGTAGGTGGCTTAGCGGGGTCCCCGGCAAGCCCAAGGCTTGTTGGGGTGCAGTAGGGGACTGTCCCCGCCGCATGGGAACCACAATTTCATCGTTGACGGACCACTACAATCTCAAAGCCGCCATTTTTACTGTGAATAAACTTTGCCTGGAAAATCACATTCCCAAAATCATTCCCTTTTTGAGAATGACGGCATAATGCGGCAAAATATGGTCTGGTATGTTGGCCATAAAACTGGACAACACGACAAACGGGATGGTATCCAACCTGAAAAACATAATTAACTTAGGAAGTTACGTCGAGGTAATTTTTACGTTTTTTGACAAGGCGGCAGTTTGGCCAAGGCGGCAGTTTGACCTTGACAAAATGGGTTTTCTGAATTATAGTATACTTCGAATGAAGCTCAAGACTCTCATAACGCTCATTGTATTCATCATGACACTGTGCGCTCCCTTTCAGATTACCAGCCATCCGGACCACGGCAAAACCGCATCTCTGTTTACGCTTGATATCTGTCATGCTTCAGGTTCCGCGTGCTCTCTGTGCAAGTGGATATCCTCCTGCATAACGGAATACCCGTATACTTTAGCGCTTTTTGAAAGCAACTGTGTTTATTCAACTGCCACTCCCTTTTTCAAACCATTTCTTATCGCCTTTCAAAAGGAGCGCCCCCCGAAAGCCTGACTCACGGTTCCGGAGTTGCAAGTCGTTTCTTCCGGGAACGCGCACTCCCCCCTGTGCGGCGGATGTCGTTTTCTTATGACATCCTTTCCCGTTTATCTTGACTTCACTTTGGAAATCATCGAAAATATTTTCCCGGATGGAGTCTCACTTTTTTATTGCGGTGTCGCCCGCATGAGCGGGGAACACAACGGCGTTTTCAAAATACTGCGTGGACAAGCTGGAGGCATTTCCGAAAGATTTCAGGGAACAAAAATAAAGCCCCGCTCGTCTACTAATCACTAATAAATAAGGAGAGGTACTTATTATGGAAACAAAAGAGTTGTTGGATGGTCAGGTATCAAGAAGAGGTCTTATCAAAAGTGCAGCCGGGATTGCCGGGGTTGCGGCACTGACAATGGGAGGGCTGGGGTTTCTCTCCGGGGCAGAGGCATCAAAAAAGGGCTCTGCGGTACTTCCTTTTCCTTACAAGAAATTTACGGCTGCGGAGATTAAAGAGGCGGGCAATATTGCCCATGACAACTGGTTCAAAGGATTCTGCAGCTTCGCTGCTCTGAGCGGCGGCGTCGAAATCCTCAGAAGGAAAGTAGGGAAGCCGTATACCTCTTTTCCGATGGAATTGACGACCTTTGCTCATGGTGGAACGTCGGGCTGGGGATGTACCTGCGGAACGCTGATAGGAGCAGGTGTCCTGGCAACGTTGTGCGCAGGGCCCAAGACAGGTGAAGCTATTAATAACGAGGTGGTCAACTTTTACGCAACGGAGGCTCTTCCGATTTTTGTTCCCGATCACCCAAGGGCTGACCTCAAGACACAAAGTGTCAGCAATTCTCCTCTCTGCCACCTTTCTGTCGGCAAGTGGATGAAAAAAGAAGGCGTAGGGTTCCTGAGCCCCCAGCAGATGGACCGTTGCGGAAGAGTTGCAGCAGATATGTGCATGAAGACTCTTGAACTGCTGAATCTTTTGGCGGACGTGTATTTTGAACCGAAAACAAAAGCCCCTGTTTTTGCCAATGAGATTCCAAGTCAGAATAACTGTACGGAATGTCATGGCCCGGATATACCGAAGACGAGCGGGAAGTTCGGCACGGGTCTTGATCTCCTCAAGGGAGGACATTAATAAGGGTAAGCCGAATGAAGTGATGGTTCAGGACGGGGGCAGCGCCCCCGTCCTTTCTTAAGGCAATGCAGAGACAGGAAGGGTCAGGTCTTGAAATATAAGGACATCATAGCAGAGGCTGTGGCGAGATCATTCTGAACTTGCACTACACGACGGGGAGCAAGGAGGGCAAACGCATCAAAATAGCAATTCAATAAAAAACAACGAGATTGCTTCAGGATACGACCCTTCGCAATGACGGGGTAGAATGACAGTCATTGCGAGTCCCGACACGCACCGGGATAAACTCCGCGCGGCAATCTCAAGGACTTATAAGTTCACCCGACCTTATCATGCAA
>JAJZPZ010000078.1 GCA_021847795.1 Nitrospirota bacterium | reverse complement strand
AGGAATAGAGCCGATGTGTCCACCGCGATAGCCTATGGCGACCTTTCAAAGAAGATCACGGTAGAAGCAAAAGGTGAGATACTCCAACTGAAGAATACCATCAACAAGATGGTAGATCAGCTCAATGCCTTTGCCTCGGAAGTGACGAGGGTGGCGCGGGAGGTCGGCACGGAGGGCAAGCTGGGGGGCCAGGCTGAAGTGCTGGGAGTTGCCGGGGTGTGGAAAGACCTGACGGACAACGTGAATGCAATGGCCTCGAACCTTACCAACCAGATGAGGAATATCGCCCTGGTGACCACTGCGGTTGCCAATGGCGATCTTTCAAAGAAGATCACGGTAGAAGCAAAAGGTGAGATACTCCAGTTGAAGGATACCATAAACACGATGGTTGACCAGCTCAGTATTTTTGCCTCGGAGCTTACTGAGGCGAGTATCAATATCGGCAAGGTGTCGCAAAACCTGCTCGGCGCGGGAAAGGAGATGAACTCGATGGTCGCGCAGCTGTCTTCCTCGGTGGAGCAGATTGCCGAAGGCGCAAGGACCCAGGCCCAGCAGATTTCGGCGGCGCTGAAGGAGAGCGAGGGCGTCGGAAAGACCGCCTCCAATGCCCTGACGAGCGCGGAGAGAATGAACCAGATGGCCGATGTCGCCAACAAAGCGGTAAGGGAAGGCAGCAGGGCGATGGAGGAGACCATCAGCAACACCGACCTCATGCTCGCAGGGTCGAGAGAATCGGTGTCGAGCATCGAGTCGCTCAGCAGGAGCAGCGAGCAGATACAGGATATCGTGGACGTGATCAGGGACATCGCGACGCAGACGAATATCCTGGCCATCAACGCGGCGATCGAGGCGGTGCGAGCAGGCAGGCAAGGCAAGGGCTTTGCGGTAGTTGCCGAGGAGGTCAAGACCCTCTCCGCCGACAGCAAGCTCCAGGCAAAGAAGATATCGAGCCTCGTGCAGTCGGTCCAGAAAGATACGGGGGATACGGTGATCACGATCAAGACCATGGCTGAGAATGTGGAGGTGGGAAGGCGCTCCATTGAACAGACATCTAAGGCCTTCGATGATATCAATAAATCCATAGAAACGACATCAAGCACGGCGAAGGAGATCTCCGTGGCTGCCGCAGACCAGAAGAAGAGCATCGACGCGATATCGGAAAGCCTGGACAAGATCAACGGCATCGCCGCCGATACCTCCGGCACAAGCATGCAGTCAGCGGACGGGGCAAAGAATCTTCTCGGGAAAATGCAGGAACTCACCGGCATCGCGACAACCCTGGCGGGGATGTCTGAAAAGTTCCAGCAGACGGTAGGACGCTTCGGAGCCGCCGGGCTCCCGCCCTTCAGGGGGCTCCGCTTACAGCCATGAGAAGGCAGGGGGACACCAGCAGTATGGAGGCGCCGCAGTAGGCCAGCGGAGGGCGTGGAATGAAAATGAAACCACAGAGGGCACAGAGACACAGAGACACAGAGAGAGAAATTCTAAATCCTAAACTATTTAAAATTTTGTGCTTGGAACTTAGAATTTATCTTTCCCTCTGTGTTCTCTGCGGTTAAGTTTTTGATAAAAGAGAGGAGTCGAGCATATGGTTCAGGAGAGTTTGCGCGAGGCAATGCATGAGGATACAGAGGATGAAATAGAGCGGGATCAGTACCTTGTTTTTAGCGGTCAATACCAGGAATTCGGTATTCAGGCAATGCGGATACAGGAGATCGTTCCCCTGTCCGGGATGACCAAGGTTCCCAGCGCCCCGCCCCATATCGAGGGCATTCTGAACCTTCGCGGAAGGCTGGTATCGGTGATCGACTTCAGGAAGCGGTTCGGGTTCCCGCCGAAAGACCATGATGAGGACACCCGGATTATTATGGTTGAGCACCACGGGTTTCCTACCGGCGTTATTGTGGACAGCGTGGCGGAGGTGATCAGGATTCCCGATGAAAAGGTGCAGCAACTGCCCGAATACAGCACGGTTGCCGTAATGGAGGGATATATCACCGGCGTAGGGATGCTCGATAAGAGGCTTGTGATCCTGCTCGATATCGATAGAATTCTGAGCGCAAACTAACAGGGCTCAGGGGGCAAAAGCCGGGAAAAAGCAGCGGCGAGGTGAGAAATGGCACACATAGTGGTTGTGGACGACGCTTCATTTATGAGAGGCTCTCTGAAATTCATCATCGAAAGTTCGGGACATGAGGTAGTCGGCACAGGGAAGAACGGCACCGAGGCACTCGAACTCTATAAGAAGCTTAAGCCCGACCTCATAACCCTCGATATCCTGATGAAAGGCATTGACGGGCTTGCCGCCCTGAAGGCGATCAGGGAATATGATCCTGAGGCAAAAGTTATTATGGTCACAGCTCTCGGCCAGGAGGAGAAACAGAGGCAGGCCGCCGAGCTCGGCGCTGCCGGCTATATACGCAAGCCTTTTAAGCAATCCGAGATCATTGATGAAATCGAAAAGGCGCTCGGTGAGAAGGTAGGAACAGGCGATGCCTGAGAGAGACAAGACTGATTTTTCGCAGTTCCTCGGTGAATACCTGGCGGATGTCAAAGAGAGCTTTCAGATAATGAGCAACGCCCTCTTTGCCCTGGAAAAGGACTACCTCCTGACAGAGCCTCTGGATGAACTCTTCAGAGAGGTGCATACTCTGAAAAGCTCGTCGTCGATGATCGGGTTTTCAGGAGTTATGCAGTTGGCCCAGGTGGTTGAAGGCTTTCTCGACAGGCTGCGTAAGAGCGAGGTGAGGGTTTATGAAGAGAGCATCGATATTCTCTTCGAGGCCATCGCCGTTTTTGAAAAAATGGCGGGAGAGTATGCAGAAAGTGGTGCGGTATCTTTCGAGACCGAAGGCAGGGCAGGCGCTCTCAGGCGGGGCATTGCCCGCCTGGAGTCACGGGAGATGCCCGCATTCCAGGGCATCATCGCGCTCAATAAAGAGCGTCATATCGAATGGCTCAATCCTGCAGCGGAAAGGATGTTCGGTTACACCTCCGATGCGGCGAGGGGGCGACACGTATCGATGCTGATACCCGAGCCGAACAGGGGCGAGGTTGAGCAATTTCTTGCTGAATATGTTGAGAAAGACGAGCGGGAGAGCATCAGCAGGGAAGTTCCCGGCGTAAGTAAGGACGGCTCGGTATTCCCGATGGAGCTTTCTCTGAGCGGGATGAATCTGCCGGAGCGGCGCCTGTTCCTCATGATTGTGCGCGAGGCGGGCGAATTCAAAGTGAAGGCCGAACTTACCACCGCCATTGAAAAGATACAGACCATAAGAGTCGGCACCGACCTGCTCGATAACCTGTTCAATCTGGTCGGCGAACTTATTATCAACAAGAACCGCATCGATACTCTGATAGCGCCGATAGAAAAAAAGGAGCTGAAGAGCGCCATTGCCGTACTGAACAGGACCATCAATGCGCTGCAGGAAAATGTGTCCGCCTCGCGCATGGTCCCCGTCGATGAAATATTCAGGAGGTTTCCGAGGCTGGTAAGGGACCTGGCGAAGAACGCGGGCAAGGAAGTGGAGTTCATTATCAAGGGCGGCGACATAGAGCTGGACAAGGCGATGCTCGACAGCCTGGGCGAGCCGATCATCCACCTCCTCAGGAACGCCGTCGACCACGGCATAAGGGAGGATCAAAAGCCCGGCGCCATCAGACTCACGGCAAAGAGGGCCGAAAACCATATCCTGATCGAAGTGGAGGATAACGGGCGGGGTATCGACATCGGGCATATGAAGGAAATCGCGGTAAAGAGGGGATTCATCGCCCCTGATGCCTCGCCGCTGATGCAGGACAGGGACGTGCTGAACCTGCTCTTCAAGCCCGGATTCACCAGCGCCGAAAAGGTGACTGATGTTTCAGGGAGGGGGGTGGGGCTGGATGTGGTGAAAACAGTTGCCGGAAAACTGAGCGGATCTGCCAATGTCGTCACCAAAAAGGACGAGGGCTCGCGCTTTACGATGAGTCTGCCCCTTACGACGGCCATTGTACAGACCTTGCTGGTCGGCGTAGGAGAGCACATCTTCGCCATACCGACCGACATCATAAGTGAGACACTCGGAATCAAGCGCGAGGAGATCAAGGTGGTGCAGGATGCGCAGGTGCTTATCCTGCGCGATGAGGCAATCCCCTATTTCGAGCTGAGCGAGGTGCTGGGCATGAATCACCGTACCACCTCTTCGGAAAGCCGCATCGCAGTGATCATAGCGAGAGGTGAAAGGCTTATCGGCGTAGGAGTGGACTCGATGATCGACCAGAAGGAAAACATCATAAAACCTCTCGATCCTATTGCTCAGCAGTTCAGGAGTTTTTCGGGAGGCACGATTCTGGGCGACGGAAGCGTAGCGCTGATGCTGGACATCCCGGTCCTGCTCGAGCTCAAGATCGGATAGCGCCGTACCATACTGAGGCAAGGAGGCAGCATGGGAAGGGAACCGATTTTATCTGAAGAACAGCTTGATTACCTGCTCGAGGTCCTCAACATCGGGGCGGGCAATGCCGCGGGTGCCTTGGAACAGCTACTCGGGCGCAGGATCGAGATGCGCATGACAGAGATGCATTTCGTCACGGTTGCTGAGCTTTGCTCCCTTTTCGATGACGTCTACCTGCCGTTTGCCGCGGTCAAAATGGGCTTGGTCGACGATATGAGAGGGGATTTGATTTTCATGATGGACGATCGGCACCGGGCGACACTGCTTTCTATTATGAAGGATGGCATACCTCTCTGCTCCATGCCGTACTATCCTGAAGAGATGGACATCTCCGTCATTGAGGAACTCGGCAATATCCTTGCAGGGGTTTACCTGAACGCCGTCCAGGAGATGAGCGGACTGAGCACATATCATACCGTCCCGGGCTTCAGGATGGGGAGAGGAGACGCCCTCCTGGACGACCTGATCTTCTGCAGATACGAGCGGGGTCGGAGGGTCCTGGTGATCGAAAACCGGTTTACTATTGAAACAGGCTTCACCATACCGTTCTTTTCATTGCTGGCGCCCTCCCCGCAGTCGCTGGAAGCGCTTGCCGGGACGTTAAAAAAACATGAGCTGGCGGAGCAATAAAATGGACATGTCATTGCACATAACGATTGCAGTAATTGTCGTTGAGAGGAGTCTCAAGATTGTTTGTTTTACTCCACAGGCCGAACAATTTATCGGAATGGACAAGGGATGCTCTTTTCCCCATTTTCTTTTAAAGCTGAAACATAAAGAGTCGGAGAAGCAGATAGTAGAGGCTATCGAAGATATGAGGCCCGTGGCGATACAGACGCAGACAGTTGACGGTCATTGGTATTTGATCGGCGTTGAGCCCCATATGGTCCGCGACATTTGCACTGATAGGGCGGTGATAACAATCAGCGATATTGATAATATCAGGCAATTTGAATCGAACCTGTCGGAAACTATTTCCCGGGTGAATGCCATTCTGGATAACACCTTTGACGCGATTGTCACCTGCGATGATTCAGCGATTATACGATCATTCAATCCGGCGGCGGAACGCATCTTCGGTCACTCTGCTGAAGAGGCTTTGGGAATGGATATAAATACGCTGCTGGAGGAACCGTTCCTGCTCAAAGGAGAGGAAGTGATATCAGAGCATCTGTCTACGGGGAAGGCCAGAATTATTCCCGGCGGTTTCGAGATCACAGGGCGTCGAAAGGACGGATCCTCTTTTCCCTCAGATGTTGTCATCAGCGAGTTGTGGCAGATCGGCGACAAAAGCGGAGAGGAGCATCTTTATATCTGCGTTTTCAGGGACATCAGTGAACGAAAGCATCTGGAAGAGGCGATCATCTATCAGGCGCATCATGATGCATTGACCGGGTTGCCCAACCGAGTGCTGTTTAAGGATCATCTTGCCTCTGAAATGTCCCAGTCACAGCGCAACCGGAAGAAGCTCGCCGTGCTGTTTCTGGATCTCGACCGTTTCAAAAATATCAATGATACCTTAGGGCATGCCATAGGCGACCAATTTCTCAAAGAGGTTGCATACCACCTGAGAGATTGTGTGCGCGAATCAGACACTGTTGCACGCATCGGCGGTGATGAATTCAACATTCTTCTCACAGATTTGGCCCATGCTGACGATATCATTACCATTGCACAAAAAATTACCGGTGTTTTCAAGGAATCTTACCGGGTAAGGGAACATGAGCTCTTTGTGACCTGCAGTGTCGGGATCAGTGTTTATCCCGATGACGCCGTGGATGTGGAAATACTCCTGAGAAATGCCGATATCGCCATGTATCATGCAAAGGAACAGGGCGGGAACAATTATCAATTCTATAGTCCCTCAATGAACATACGGACGGTTGAGCGCATACGATTTGAAAACAGCCTCCGTCAAGCCCTTGAGCGCGATGAGCTGACAGTTTTCTACCAACCACAGTTCACTATTGAGACGCATCAGTTAGTCTGCGCGGAAGCTCTTGTAAGATGGCGGCACTCTGAACTGGGTTTGCTCGAACCCAAGCGATTCATATCATTAGCGGAGGAAATAGGTATTCTCCCCCTTATTGATGAATGGGTGCTCAGAGTCGCCTGTGTTCAATTCAAACAGTGGCGGGAAGCAGGACTCCCGCATCTCTGTGTCGCCGTGAATCTCTCGGCCAAACAGTTCCAGAAGGCCGACCTCGTGGAGCGCGTTGCGCAGATACTTGAGGATACCGGACTTGATCCGCAGTCCCTTAATCTTGAGATTACCGAGAGCACGGCAATGAAAAACCTGGAGCTCACCATCCCCAATATGGCCAAACTGGCGGAGATGGGAGTGGGGATTTGTATCGATGACTTCGGCACCGGCTATTCATCACTCAATTATCTGAAGAAACTTCCTATTCATAAGCTCAAGATCGATCAATCTTTTGTCAAAGACATTGCAACGGACCTCGACGACAGGACCATAGTCAAAGCGGTGACCAACCTGGCTCAGAACATGAAACTTAGAGTCATTGCCGAGGGAGTGGAGACCGGGGAGCAGCTGGAGTTTCTCAAATCAATAGGGTGCCACGAGATCCAGGGATACCTCGTCAGTAAACCGCTGCCTGCGGAAGAACTTGAGGATTTTGTGCTGTCAAAGGGATGAATCCAAGCATGAATGCATTCGTAAAATATCGGGGCGAGGAGTCAGTTCCTTGCCGGACAAGCATTGCAAGGCCGTTTTCGAATGAGAAAGAGCATGACAGATGAGAAAGAACATGACCGACGCTGACTTCCCTGAAGAGCTGCAACGCTTCATAGAAACCTGCCTGCCGACCGTGGACGCGATGGAACTTCTGCTCCTCCTCGCGCGTCACAGGGAAAGGCTTTGGCGGTATGAAGAGCTCATGAGCGAATTGCGGCCTACAGCCGCCGTCCAGCCCCCCCGCTCAGAGAGTATCTCGAGCTTTTCAAGGCGCGGGGCTTGATAACCGAAACAGGGGATGCCCGGTATCGGCTCGCACCGCTTTCCGGGGAAACGGAAGGAGTCATCAAGGCGTTGATCAAAGCGTACAACATGCGGACGGTCACGCTTATTCGCATGATTTATTCCCTGTCGGACCGCAAAATCAGATCGTTTGCCAACGCCTTTAAATTAAGAAAGGAGTAGCCCGATGGACACATGGAAAGTAGCCCTCTACCTGCTGGCTATTATCACTTCCTTCGCTTGTATGATATTCCTTTTCCGCGGCTATAAGCAAAAACGGGTCCGGCTGCTTTTCTGGAGCGGAGTCTGTTTTGTCGGACTGACGGTGAACAATGTGCTGCTGTTCGTGGACCTGGTTACATTCCCGGCCATGGATCTTCGCCCCGCGCGCTTTTTAGCCTCTCTGGCCGGCATGCTCTGCATGTTGTATAGTTTCATATGGAAATCACAATAACGCTGGAGGCGCCCATGATACAATTCCCGGCTGGAGCCGTTACCTTTGCTTATGTGCTTGCCGGAGTTTACTTTCTTCGTTTCTGGAGGAAGACCGCCGATCGCTTGTTTCTCAGCTTCGCTCTGGCTTTCGGGTTGATGGCGCTCAACCAGATCGCCCTGTCTCTGCCCGGACCGGACGATGAACGAGTCGGCTACGCCTACATACTGCGTGTTCTGGGATACGCGGTCATTTTACTGGCAATCGTGGACAAGAACTTCTTTTCCATCGGAAAACAGGAATGAAAACGCGACTACCGGGTTTCCCGTGTTATCCGGCTTCTTTGAGAAACTTCAAGCGTAATCAGTAATGGGTTCGGAGTCCCTGTATGCGGACCGGGGCAGACAAGATCCCCCCATAAACCTGCCCTGCCGCGGGGCACGGGGTCTCTTTCCTATTCTTGCCGCGTCTGAGAGCTGAAAAAATGGCGGTCTGACGGAGAGCGCTCTTGTACCGGGATTATAGTTCAGTCTTGTAAGGCATCGGCGAGTTTTGCGAATTCCCCGATGCTCAGGGTCTCCGCTCTTCTGATGGGATCTATGCCCGTCAGCTCAAGTTTGGCTTTTATGTCCGGAGCTGTCGGTTTTAAGGAATTGGCAAGGGTCTTTCTCCGCTGGGAGAAAGCGGTCCTGATGAGCGAAAAAAACAATTTCTCATTTTTGACCCTTACCAGCGGCTCACGGCGAATATCCATGCGGAGCACTGCGGAGTCGACTTTCGGCACGGGCCTGAATGCACCCCTGGGGATGATGAATTCAAGCCGGGGATCAGCGCGGTACTGAACAGCCAGCGACAATATCCCGTACTCTTTTGAATCGGGCGTTGCGACAATCCTCTGTGCCACTTCCTTCTGGATCGTCAGGGTCATGGACCTCAGTTTGTCCTTTGCCTCAATGAGCCTGAAAATGATGGGAGTGGTTATGTAGTAGGGGATATTTGAAACCACTTTGAAGGGGCCAAGCTCCTCGTAAGGGAACGTGAGGGCATCTGCATGGACGAGCTCTATATTGCCGCGGTCCCGTGTTTTGTCCTGCAGCTTTTCATAGAGGTCTTCGTCAAGCTCTATTGCAATGACCTTTTGCGCCGCCCCGGACAGCAGCATGGTCATTGTGCCGTGGCCTGGGCCGATCTCGACGACGGTGTCACCGGATCCGATGCCGGAGACTCCGATTATCCTGTGCAGGATCGACGGGTCGAAAAGAAAATTTTGTCCGAGGTGTTTTTTTGCCATTCCCTGTCCCTGCCCCCTTCACCTGCTTTCCTGATGCCGGCAGCCGGGGGCGCAGCCAATAAAGGGGCGCAAGCGCGGGGCTTGCCCCTTTCGGCCTTTCAAAAGCCTGTTATTTGAGCGGTCCCCTGACTGTCAGTACGGGGCATGTTGCGTATCGTACAACCTTTTCGGCAGTGCTTCCGAACAGGAACCTGTCAAGGCCTTTCCTGCCGTGTGTGCCGGCCCTGGGCATTTGAAGGCGAGCCGCTCTCCCTGATGGCAAATACCTCGGGAGCGGTATGCTGTTCCCTCCCCGCGCAGAAGATGCAGTCATTCCCGTCGTCAACGCCCGGGTCTGTATATGAAGGGTTCCGGGTAAAATAGAAATCAGGGCCTTTAGAGTCCTTCAGAACAGCTATCCATTGGATCTTTCCTCAGTTCGTGCATTGCCGCTCCTCAACCTCTCACTTGTTTTTACTTCGTACTTTCAGGGAGATCAATCGCATCCCCTCAAAAGTGAGATGGGGAACCAGGATATGTTTTTTCTTCATGAAGGGAGACACCAGATGCGCATTGCCTCCTGTCAAGACTAATTGTAACTTACAATCAAGCTCTTTCTCCATATTTTTTATCAGGGCCTCCGCAGCTCCTGCTGTGCCGCAGATTATTCCGGCTGCTATTGAGGACCGGGTGTCTTTTCCCAGGGCGCTTTCCGGCTGCCTGAGAGGGGCAAGGGGCAGCTTTGCAGTTCCTGCGTGCAACATCTTTTGCATAAGCTGGAGGCCCGGCAGTATGGCGCCGCCGAGGAAATCCTGCTTTTTGCCTGCAATGGTGATTGTTGTCGCAGTGCCGAAATCGACAACAGCCACAGGTCCTTCGGCATAGTGGAGTCCTGCAACGGCATCGGCAATCCTGTCTGCCCCGACCTCTTCCGGCCTTTTTACGGCAAAGGAAAGCACCTTGTCCAGGCGTGAGCTTACCATGACGGGCTCTTCCCCGCAAAAGGGCGCCAGGGACTCCAGTATGATCGTATTCAATGAGGGAACAACGGATGAGATCACGGCGCGCATCCGGTGCTTTTTGAGAAAGTCTTTCAGGGTAAACCTTGCGGCGGCCATGCCCGGAACCGCCTCTTTTAGAAGGCGCGTGACCGCATTCTTATAACGTAAGGGAGACCCCTGCGGATAGGTGGGGATTTTTTTTGTGCGCGGGCTGTCCTTGGCTGCGGCAGCAGGTTCCAAATACAGGCCAAAGCCGATGGTTGTGTTGCCGATATCTATGCAAAGGAGAATATTCATCCGGGTATTGCAACATCTCCGGAGCTTACTTTTTTCAGGGACCCGTCAGGGAGCCTGAGCATGAGCATCCCCTCATCGTTTATCCCCTCGGCAACCCCGGTCAGCACCGCGCCGGTAACAGACACCTCTACGGTCTTCCCCAGGGTGGATGCCAGCTTTGTCCACTCCTCCAGTATTGGTTTTATCCCCTTTTTCAAGAAGATACCGTACCACCTGTCCATCTCTTCCAGGACCCCGACTGCGCACTGCGTTATTGATTGGGACTTGCCCGTCTCGGCTTTCAGCGATGTTGCGGTTCTCCTGATATCCCCGGGCATATCCTCTGTGTCGAGGTTTACATTTATCCCTATCCCGATGACCGCATAGAAGATCCTGTCCATGTCTGCCTTTATTTCGGTGAGAATGCCCCCCAGCTTCTTCCCTGAGACCATGATATCGTTGGGCCACTTGATCGAAGCCGGGAGGGAAAACGTTTTTTTGACGGCAGCCGCGCACGCCACTGCGGTCATAAGTGTCAGGGCAGTTGCATCCATGGGAGGGATGTCCGGGGTAACGATAATGCTCATATAAAGGTTCTTCCCCGGAGGCGATATCCACGACCTTCCGCGCCTTCCGCGCCCCCCTGTTTGTCCGCTCGCGATGATGACAGCGCCTTCCGGATTTTCATTCCCGGATTTTCCGCCTGACAGGGCCTTTCCTGCAAGCTCTGCTGCAGCGGTATTTGTTGAACCCACGGAATCGTAGAAAACGATTTCCCGGCCTATCACCCTCGGATGTGCCGAAAGGGAGTCCCTGATATCCTCTGCAGACAGTCCCGGCATTCCCGTCAGCCTGTAGCCCTTTGCCCGGGATGCTTCAATCCCATAGCCCATCTCCCTGAGAGTGTTGACTTTTTTCCATACAGCAGCCCTTGTTACCCCGAGAGCGCACGCTATTTCGGAGCCGGAAACAAAATCATATCTCCTCTTCTTTAAGAGGCCGAGGACTGCTTCATTTCTTATCTTGCTCCTCATCCCTGAAACGGCCCGGTCCATGAGAATCCCGGCATCGCCTCCCTTGTAAAATTTACGTAAAAAATTATATCACAAAGAATTTACTTTATTTGCTTTATTTTAATGTGCTATACTTTAGTTTCTTGTTAATCAGGGACAGTATTAGGGAAGTCGTTCCAAGTGCTTGACAAAATGAAAACTCTCTGGTAAGATTAACAGGTTTTCCGATAGTTCGGAGTATTCTTTAATACAATCTGTTTTTTAGAAAGTTTGGAGGGAAATTGCCTACAATTGCACAGTTGGTAAAGAACGGGCGTAAGAGGATTGAGAGGAAGACGAAGAGTCCTGCCCTGAAGAGCTGCCCGCAGAAGCGCGGCGTCTGTGTAAGGGTCTACACGACTACACCGAAAAAGCCGAACTCGGCTTTGAGGAAGGTCGCAAGGGTACGGCTCACAAACGCGATGGAAGTTACTGCCTACATCCCGGGTGTAGGGCATAATCTTCAGGAGCATTCGATCGTGTTGATCAGGGGCGGCAGGGTAAAGGACCTCCCCGGTGTCAGGTACCATATATTGAGAGGCGCGCTTGATTGCGCCGGTGTGGCCGACAGGAAGCAGGGAAGGTCAAAGTATGGAGCAAAAAGGCCCAAGTAAGGGAGAAATAATAACGATCCCCCACAGTATATTGTGGGGCCGATTCCGGAGTAAGAATATATGGCAAGAAGAAGAGTAGCTGAAAAGAGGGAGATTCTACCAGATCCCAAGTACAACAGTAAGCTGGTGAGCAGGTTCATCACCGTTTTGCTGAAGGACGGGAAGATGTTCACCGCTGAGAGGATATGCTACGGAGCTTTCGATATCCTTAAGGATAAGACTAATACGGAAGCATTAAAGGCCTTCAAGGCCGCAGTCGAGAATGTAAAGCCGCTCCTTGAGGTGAAACCGAGGAGGGTTGGTGGTGCGACGTATCAGGTTCCCATGGAGGTCAGGCCTCAGAGAAAGATCGCCCTTGCCCTGAGATGGATTGTCAGCTACGCACGAGCACGCAAGGAAAAGACCATGCGTGAGAGGATTGCTGCGGAATTGTTTGATGCATTCAACAATACCGGCGCCTCGGTAAAGAAAAAGGAAGACACGCACAGGATGGCGGAAGCTAACAGGGCTTTTGCGCATTACAGGTGGTAAGGAGATCTGAATCAGATGTCGAGAGTACCTTTAGAAAGAACGCGGAATATCGGCATTATGGCGCACATAGATGCCGGCAAGACTACAGCAACGGAACGTATACTGTATTACACGGGAGTCACCTATAAAATAGGCGAGGTTCATGATGGTACGGCAGTTATGGACTGGATGGTTCAGGAGCAGGAAAGAGGAATCACCATTACGTCGGCTGCAACTACATGCTCATGGAAGGATCACGTGATTAATATCATAGATACCCCGGGCCATGTCGACTTCACAATAGAAGTTGAGCGTTCCCTCAGGGTGCTTGACGGGGCGGTTGCAGTATTTGACGCCGTTGCCGGAGTCGAGCCCCAGTCGGAAACCGTATGGAGACAGGCAAATAAATACGGAGTGCCGAGGATCGCTTTTATGAACAAGATGGACAGGGTCGGGGCGGATTTCTTTAAGGCTGTTGATACCATGGTGGAGAAGCTGGGCGCCCGGCCTGTTCCCATACAGATACCTATCGGGAGCGAGGACAAGCTGAGGGGCTCGGTAGACCTCGTGACGATGAGGGCGTTCCTGTTTGACGATGAGACCCTCGGGGCAAAGTATGTAGAGGATGAAATCCCGGCTGAGTACATGGAGAAGGCAAAGGAATTCAGGGATAAAATGATTGAGGCGATTTCCGATGTCGATGAGACTGTCATGGAAAAATACCTCTCCGGCGGGGAAGTGAGCGCTGATGAGATAAAGAAGGCGCTGCGGAAGGGGGCAATAGAGTTGGAAATCACCCCTGTGCTGTGCGGTTCCGCCTTTAAGAATAAAGGGGTCCAGCTTCTGCTCGACGCTATAGTAGACTACCTGCCGTCACCCCTGGATGTTCCTCCCATGACGGGAATAGATCCGAAGGATGACTCGGAGATAATACGCAAGCCGTCGGACAGCGAACCGTTCTCGGCCCTTGCTTTCAAAATAATGACCGATCCCTATGTGGGCCAGTTGGCGTTTGTGCGGGTGTACTCCGGTGTGCTGAGCGCGGGTTCCTACGCATATAATTCCACGAAGGACACAAAGGAAAGGGTCGGCAGGCTCCTGAAGATGCATGCCAACAAGAGAGAGGAAATCAAGGAAGTCAGGGCGGGAGATATTGCTGCGGTTGTGGGTCTGAAGAGCACGCTGACCGGGGATACCCTGTGTGACGAGAACAGCCCGATCATCCTTGAATCCATCGAATTCCCGGATCCGGTTATTTCGGTGGCCATTGAGCCCAAGACAAAAGCTGATCAGGAAAAACTGTCCATGTCCCTGGCAAAGCTTGCCCAGGAAGACCCCTCCTTCAAGGTTTCCTACAATGAAGAGACCGGCCAGACGATTATATCGGGAATGGGAGAACTTCATCTCGAGATCATTGTCGACAGGCTGATGAGGGAATTCAAGGTGGGGGCGAATGTAGGCAAGCCGCAGGTTGCGTATAAAGAGACCATAAAGAGTTCGGCCAAAGTGGAAGGAAAGTTCGTCAGGCAGTCAGGCGGACGCGGGCAATACGGTCACGTATGGATAAACCTGGAGCCCATGGAAAGAGGAAAGGGTTTCGAGTTTGTAAACAAGATAGTCGGAGGCACCATCCCGAGAGAATATGTTCCTGCGGTTGAGAAAGGCATAAGGGAGGCAATGGACGGCGGAGTTCTTGCCGGGTATCCTTTTGTCGATGCCAAGGTGACTTTGCTCGACGGTTCCTACCATGAGGTCGACTCCTCGGAAATGGCGTTCAAGATAGCCGGCTCCATGGCGTTCAAAGAGGGCGCGAAAAAGGCCCAACTGGTGCTGCTCGAGCCGATCATGAACGTGGAGGTCGTCACCCCTGAGGAATACATGGGGGATGTTATCGGCGACCTGAACTCGAGGCGCGGCAAGATCCAGTCGATGGAAAAGAGGGGCAACTCCCAGGTAATAAAGGCGACTGTTCCCCTTGCGGAGATGTTCGGATATGCTACCGACCTCAGGTCAAAGACCCAGGGAAGGGCGACATATACCATGCAGTTCTCCCACTATGAAGATACCCCGAAGAGCATCATGGAAGGGATTGTCGCAAAAGTAAAAGGCGAATAAGTAAGCATTTAAATAAAGTTATCGTTACTGGAAGGAGTTATAAGGAGGAGATATGGCTAAGGCAAAATTTGAGAGAGTAAAGCCGCATGCGAATGTGGGGACGATCGGGCATGTAGACCATGGCAAGACGACATTGACC
>JAJZPZ010000264.1 GCA_021847795.1 Nitrospirota bacterium | reverse complement strand
CATAGCCTACAAAGCCTTTGGGCCTGCATGCCCGGTATGTCCTGGCCCATCTGAGCTGGTGCGCAAAATAATCAGCCATGCTCATCCTGCCGGCAATATCCTCCAGCACGTACCGGGAAAGGACTATCTTATACCCCTTTCTCCATAGCCTGTTGCCTATCTGGTAATCATCTGCAAGGTAATCCGCTATAGCCGGGAAGCCGCCGATGTCTTCAAGGGCTTTCTTCGAAATGAGCATGGATGCGCCAAGTCCGAAGGTAATGCCTTCAAGCCGCCGCGCCACAAGCACGGACGGGATGAAATCAAGGGCTATGGTAAGGGATTCAAAGGCCGCGCCCATTGTTTCAGGGCTGGATATTTTATAGAGAGAGGTTACAAGCCCCACACCCGCCTCCTGGTGGTACTCGCCGATAATTGTCCTGAGGTAATTCCCGTCTGCCCGCATATCGCTGTCGCTCATGGCGAGCAGCGGATAGTGCGCTGCTTCGAGCATGCCCTGGAGATTCGACACCTTCCGGTTTACGCCTATGCCCCTGCGGGCCACTACAATGCGCGACCGGCATTCCTTCACAGCCTTTATGGTTTTATTTGCAGTGGGAACCGCGCTGTCATTCCGGTCGTTAAAGCCTAACAGGACCTCGAATTCCGGGTAAGCCTGCCTGCAGAAGCTCAGGAGGTTTTCCCCGAGGTCGGGATCAGCGCCCTTCAGAGGCTTCAGGACAGAAACCGGAGCAGAGGGGATATGGCTGGATGAACTCTTTTTAGAACTGAAGAAATCTATAATGCAGATAAGTGAGAAAAGACCATAGGCACAGGATGCGGCAATGAGCAGGAGCAGAACTATTTCCATGGTTCCTAAGGAGGAGAGCATTATACTATTATCCACGGCGTATGTATTTTAAAGGCCATATACAATGACTATCAGAATTCAGGCCTGAATTCAAGATCAAAGTTTTTTGACTGGAATAAATAAGGGGGAAAAACAAAGACAAAGACTCCCGTGCCGACCTCTTCGTATTAGCTATTGTGGGGAGACCCTGAGGGGAAAACCTTCTCGTCTCATTCTCGAATGGCTTCCGGCCATTCTCCGAGGCTACGCCGGACCCGTTCCGCCATCCCTGGCTTCACAAGAGGGTCCGCCGAAGCCGCTCGAAGGCCTTCCCCTCAGGGTCTCTTTTTTTCATGTCTCTGATCACTACAGAAGGTGAAAGGAGAAGGAGATTATTTTCTGAAATCTCCCCTCACCCCTCATTCCAAAAGAGGGGAACATCTCAGATACAAATCCCTCCCTTTTGGAAAGGGAGGTGAGGAGGGATTTCTTAATCCAGATGTCTTTCCGAAATGATGTCTTTAGACGTATATCGAAAGAGGACAGGGGGATAGGGTAGGTGAGCGGTTTTGATGGCCTAAGCGGAACCAGTAAGGGCGGAGCAGGCCATCGCCTCGGAGGAGTCCTGGATGGACTCCGAGAATGAGTCGAACCTATCCTATCCCCCTATCCGATGACGCACCACATTCTGTTTTTTAAGATAACCCCACCTGTCGTTTGATAAACGGGGTTTCTTTTGGTGTTAAGTTGAGACGAACCTACCCTGTCTCCCTGCACGACGACAAACCACCTTGAGAGATTGACTGCTCCACATCTGCATACAAGATAACAAGCTAAAATACCAAAATTCCCTATGCAGCACACCGTTGCGGTGATATAATGTTTGGTATGAAAAAGAGCATGTGTGCCTTTTCAGGGATGCTATGAGATTAGCGATATGTGCAGCCTTTCCCCATGAGCTGAAATACATCCTCAAAAATCTCAAGGATAAAAGAGTTTTGCAAAGGCATCCGCTTCTCATCTTTCTCGCGCATTCCCATAGTGATGAGATAGCGGTAATGCAGACCGGTATGGGTAGCAGAAATGCCGGGGCGGCTTTCAGAGAATTATACGATGAATACAAGCCCGATTTCCTGCTCTCCGTGGGGTTTGGCGGCGCTCTTTATAGCAACGCTTCTGCCGGAGACATAATCTGGGCTTCGAGATCCATACTCATCCCCGGACATTCATCAAAAGGACCTATTGCCTTGAGCCCTGTGGACCTGCCGGGTGCCCGTGAGATTGCAGGCAGGCTTTCGGGTCAGATAAACATCCGGGAGGGGTGCATTGTAACCCTTGAGCAGCAGATGGCAAAACACCGGCTCAAGCGGATGCTGCCGCAGGGACTCAACTCTCCGGTATGCGATATGGAGACTTACCACCTGGCGCGCCTCGCACTACAGAGAGGTCTGCCGTTTTTCGCCATACGGGCGATAACCGACCCTGCACAGGAAGACATACCGGCAGAGCTTTTCAGCGTGGTGGACAGCTCGGGCACATACAGCCTGTACCGGGCGCTTACATTGCTCATCAGCAGGCCGCAACTCATACCCGGCAGCATAAGGCTCGGGATACATTCGGAAAGAGCTGCGAAGCGCCTATGGCATGCGGTGAGTGCCCTGCTTAACGTGCTTACAAAATAGGAGTTTAAAAGCGTCTAACAAAGTTTTGTTGGAGGTCCTTTTAGTAAATTGCGAAGAAAAAGAAACAACCCCCTTCATCCCCCTTTATTAAGGGGGAATATCATATTTGCTCCCCCTTGGAAAAGATGGAACATCGCAGCTGATTCCCCCTTAGGAAAGGGGGCCAGGGGGTTGTTAAGCTGTTCATATGTTTGTATCCTTTCT
>JAJZPZ010000077.1 GCA_021847795.1 Nitrospirota bacterium | reverse complement strand
TTCTTCACAGGGACAACCTGAACCTTGCCTACAAGCGGGTAAAGAAGAACGGCGGCAGTCACGGAGTTGATGGAATGCAGGTGGATGAACTTCTGCCCTACCTTCGGCAACATGGTGAAGCCATCAGGCAGGCAATACTGGAAGGGAAGTACCGACCGCAGCCCGTGCGGAGGGTGGAGATACCCAAGCCGGACGGCGGAATAAGGCTGCTGGGGATACCGACGGCGACTGACCGAATGATACAACAGGCGATAGCGCAAGTCTTAACCCCGATATTCGAGAAAGAATTCTCTGAACACAGCTATGGCTTTCGGCCCGGACGCAATGCACACAAGGCCATTAAACAGGCTCAGGAGTACATAAGCGAGGGGCTCAAAGTAGTAGTGGACATTGATTTGGAGAAGTTCTTTGACCGTGTCAACCATGACAAGCTGATGAGTCTTCTATCCCAAAGGATAGCGGACAAACGGTTGCTCAGGCTGATCCGGGCATATCTTGAAGCCGGAGTTATGCTGTGTGGGCTGGTATCGCCCACGGACGAAGGGACACCGCAAGGGGGGCCGTTGAGTCCGTTGCTGTCGAATGTGATGCTTCACGAACTTGACAGGGAACTTGAAAGGCGAGGCCACCGATTCTGCCGTTATGCCGATGATTGTAACATATACGTCAGAAGCAAGCGAGCAGGTGATCGAGTAATGGCAAGCATAAGCAGGTTCATTGGAAAACGGCTGAAGCTGCGGGTCAATCGGGAAAAGAGCGCGGTGGACTATCCTCAGAGGCGGAAGTTTCTTGGCTTTTCCTTCTACTGGAAGAAAAGGGAGATGGGGATAAGAATACACCCCAAATCCCTGAAACGGTTCAAGGACAAGGTGAGGGAGATTACATCAAGGAACAATGCATTGAGCATGTATGCCCGAATAGAGCGACTCACTCAGGTGGTTCGGGGCTGGATCAACTATTTCAGGATAGCGGATATGCGAAGGCATTGTAAGGTACTTGATGAATGGATAAGGCGACGACTGCGCATGTGCTGCTGGAAGCAGTGGAAGAAGATCAGGACGAAGCGTGAACAACTTGTGCGTCTCGGACTGGACGACCGGCAGGCCTGGCAGTTTGCCAATACGCGAAAAAGCTATTGGCATACCTCCAATAGCCCTATCCTTGCCACAACTCTCAACAACAGTTACTTCCGTCAAATCGGCTATAGGGGACTTACCGAGGTTTATGCTTGTTCCTTATAACATTACGAACCGCCGTATGCCGAACGGCACGTACGGTGGTGTGAGAGGTCGGCAGGTGAACTAATCACCTGCCTCCTACTCGATTTTCCTTATTCGGGGGAGGAGCTTCTCTTAACTGGTTTTCCGCAACGTTTCTTCAGCCGGGAACCACCTGTATACTGGATCAGGTATTCGTGGGGCGACATGGAGAAAGAGGGATGGATGGACATTAGGCAACCTCTTGAAGCATTTTTCTGATAGTTTGAATCAGTCCGGGCATTTTCTCCAGGCAAACGGCATACACAATCTCGGCATCAATATGAAAGTAGTGATGGCCTATGATATCCCTGATACCTTTGGCGCCGTCCCAGTCCACTTGCGGATATCGCCGAAACAACTCACTATTGGTTATCTTATCCAAATTCTTGAGGTTCTCGCCTATCGCGATCAGCATCATGCAGATGCCGTCCAGCCGGTCAATTCCCTCCTCGTTTAACAGAAAATCTTCGGGAGACCGGATTAGGGCAAACCGCCGTTCAATCCGCCCTGCCGCCTCCAGTATTTGCGAAAGGACTTCCCGGATGAGCGCTGGGTCAGACATAGACAGCCTCTTTATCAATCTGCCGCTTCAGAAAAGCGTTCATACGGTCACGGTAGCGGACAATCTCCACATGGCAATGCATTGCAGCTTCAAGCAGTTCTTTGATATGCACCATAAAAAAGAGATCCGGCTTGGTCATTTCCACTACCACGTCCACATCACTCTTTTCGGTTGCCTCGTCTCTTGCCACCGAGCCGAAGATTCCAATCCGCGTTACACCGTATTTTTCCGACAGTTCCTGTTTGTGTTCCTGCAAAATGCCAAGAGCCTCCACCCGCTTCATACGATCACCTCCGCTATCTTCATTGTATCATTGCCGAAGATATCGACGACCTTGACGGCGATCTTGCGCCGCCCCGGACTGCATTCGTGGAAGGTGGTCTTGAGTTCCAAGGTCCGGTCTTTCAGTACGCGGTTCATCAATCTGCTCAATCACCTGAAAAGGCAAAACGATATTGGTGACCACGTTGGTTTTCCCGTTCCAGACCAGTTCCACTTCCCGCTTGTCGTCGAACAGCAGAAAGCGGTATTTGTCCGGCAAAGGATTGCCTGCTTCTATGAGCTTCAGTATCTCACGCTTTTCGTTGTCAGTGAGTTTCATAGTGGACTATCTTCCTTTGTTCTCTATCGCCTAGAACACATGTCTAACAGAGCATAAATGCCATATAACTCTCCACTTATTTATACGTCCCTACCGCTTATTAAGGAGAGTGACCGTTTTATGACTTTCGACGGTATTTATAAACGGGCGCTGTCCCGAATGGCACTGACTTAAGCTTTTTTTCGGCGGAATCGACCAAGCCGAAGTAAGATAATCGGCAAAAGAATCAATGGCTGGTCTCCTAAAAAACAAACCGTTGTTAAGCAATTTCTCCTTAAGTCAGCGCCATTTGGCGCTGTCCCTCTTTTATGCATAAAAGCAGGTCCCGGTTGCCTCTCGTATCTTACTATATTCCTGTTTTCATGCCTGAACGTCCCTCTGTAACCCTCGAACAAAAACATGGTGGTTGTCCCTGGGTTACACTGAGGGCCGATGCTCATTGGCATAGGATAGAGTGGACCGATTTGGAGCCGCCGTCACTCCGAGATGCTTAAGTTTCCCCATGCCGCTTGCCAGCCCTCCGCATATCTCCCTCAGTGAATGTGCCTGCCCCAACTGACAGAACAGCATCCCCACAAACTGCTGCCAGCAGGTAAATCCTTTTGCTCCCTTCTCCGAGCCCGTCTCGTGCACCGCCTCATAAAACTCCCTCTTTGAAAATAACTGTAGAATCTGTCCGAAAATGCTGCTAAACTTATTCACGGCTGGAAGCCTCCTTTACAGATAGTTTGTTTTTTTCGACAACTACATTCTACCTGTTTGGGGCTTCCGCCTTAAATTTTATTTTGGACAAGTCTGATCACATTTATTCCTTTTTCCAACTTTCTACCCATGGTGCCGGGGTCATCTTTACTTTTGACAAACCTGTCTGTTTCTCACTGTCCGCTCCTGACAACCTTTAATCCCATTTCCGCAGCAAGACCGGCAAGCACGGTATCGGACGAGAGGAATTTCACATTCCCGATTCCATGGGCAACAGCAAGCTGTAATGCATCAAGGGTCTTGATGCCCCATGTCGCCCCGAACTCCCTGATGATATCCGCAGCCTTTTCATAATGCCTGGCAGTGAGATACACAACCTCCATACTGTCGGTTCCGAGGTCGTCGAGAAAAGTATTCCATATGAGCATTTCATCTTTCTTTACCAACTCGCCCTGCCTCACCTTTTTCATAAGAGCTGAAGCTGTTTCAACAATACTCAGGCCGGAGATATGCACCCGTCGGGCTTTAAGAAGTCGCTGCTCTATATCATCACTCCCTTCTTCAGGATAGTAATACTTCACAAGGGAACTGGTATCGACAAAAAGCTCCGGCATTAATATCTCTCTTCGCTCCGCAATTCCCGGACCGCTTCTGATAAAGGCATGCCCTTCGCGCCGACCACTGCTCTCAGGTCACGATGGCTTCTTAATTTGCCCGCCGTCTTCTTCCTGAAAGGCGAGATTTTTGCGATGGGCTCTCCTCGCTTCGTGATTACTATTTCTTCGCCTTCCTCGACTCTGCCCAGAAGACCCGTCAGGTTCTGTCTCGCCTCTTTGATACCGGTGTTTATCATGTCATCCTCCCGCTAAAGTGTCTACCACAGTGTACACTGACAACTGTTCATCCGTCAAGCTAACTATTTACGGTAAGGAACAGCTTGTATTACTCATGGGCCGACAGGGTCAGGTTTGCAAATGTGCATTTAACCCAAAAAACACTACCCGCCCCCCTCAAAAAATCAGTTTCCATTATACCCATTTCCACAAACAATTTCCCCATATTCCCGATAATTTCCTCCTCTCTCATTTTTTCTTCCCGTTCGCCTTGAAGCCATAAACAGCTATCAGCAATCAGTCCTGAGTATCAAACTCCATACCGCTCCCTCTGCTCACTCACAATCAGTTATGCGGAGGGGGGGCAGGTCTATGATGTGTCCCTAACCAGAGTCTATTTGTCTTCCGTGTGAAATCCAATGCGCCGTTTGGGAGGATTGGGCAGAGGTTGAAGCAACGGCTGCAGTTTGTGCCAGATAGATTTCAAAACATGGTCGTGCTGCAGAAGGGTCTTGTCGATTTCTGCCAGGCGCTTGAGGATTACCGTGTTCGCAGCAAGTTGCTCGCGCATCTGAACGAAGGCACGAACCACATAGATGCTCATTGCTACCGCCGCCGGGCTTTTCAGCACCGTGGCTGCCATAACGGCAGAAGGCCCACGGCAGCGCTGAAGAAAACTTCAATCTACAGAGGCGGTCACAATTTGTTACCACCTTGTTATCGCCATTGAGTCTGAAGGCAAAGTCTTCCGGAAAGCGTTCTGTATTCCGCTTGACAGCCTGATTGAGTGCCTTGGTCGTCACTTCATAAAGTCTGGCGAGATCGGCATCAATCATGACTTTTCGCCCACGAATGGTGAGAATCAGGGTCTCGATATCGGATGGTTTGGTTCCATTTGTGACTGCAAGAACTATTTACGCCATTGAGTGAATTGAATTACTTACGCAAATCCCATCTAAGATATTTATTTGCGCATACTGTACAATAATGTACAGAAGATACAATCCTTGGGGGCCGGCTATGAAACCCGTTATTTCCATGAATCTCCCCGGCAGCAAAGCTTTTTGCAACACATCGTTTTTCAATTGTATGTAGCCTTTCCAGGAGATGTTCGTGAATTTCAGGATAACCATTGCAGAGGACGAGGAGATAACCTTAAAGCATCTCGTGTATGCGCTGAAGCGCGAGGGGTACGAGGTTACGGGCTTCACAAACGGCCTCGATGCGCTGGAGCACATGGAGAGAGAGCATTCCGATGTGCTCATCACTGATGTCAAGATGCCGGGAATGAGCGGAATCGAACTGCTCGAAAAGGTAAAGGAGCGGTTCCGCGACATCGAGGTCCTGATAATCACCGGGTTCGGCACTATCGATGCAGCGGTTGAGGCAATGAAGAAAGGGGCCTATGAATATATTGCAAAGCCCTTTAACCTGGATGAACTGATCCATAAAGTCAGGAATATTCATGAACGGAAGACCCTCAGGAAAGAGAATACCGCGTTGAAGTTTTTTTTCGGGATGCGCAGGGAGGCCTCCCTCATTGCCCGGAGCGGCGCCATGCAGAAGATAGTGAGCGTTATCGAGAATATAAAGGATTCCGACCACAATGTGTTCCTTACCGGGGAGAGCGGCGCCGGGAGAAGTCTTCTCGCGAAAATCATCCATTTTACCAGCAGAAGGCAGGACATGCCTTTCCTCACCCTCAATTGTGCGACCTTTGCCGGAGAAGACCTGAGCGCCGAACTCTTTGGCTGTAAGGGAGGCGCCTCCGCTTCAGTGAAGGCGAAACAGGGATGCCTGGAAATAGCGGACGGCGGGACACTGCTCCTGAAGGAAATAACGGAGATGCCGCTTGATTTGCAGGCGCGGTTGCTCAGGGTCATAGAGACCGGGGAGTCGGCGGTTAAGGGCCGGGTGAGCCCCGCCAGGGTAAACGTGAGGATAATTGCCGCTGCCGATCAGCAGATGAAGGACCTTGTATCTGAAGGCGCTTTTATGGAGGACTTGTATTACCGGCTGAATGTGGTGGAGATCTTTGTCCCTCCTCTTAGAGAGCACAAGGAGGACATCGGGCCCCTGAGCGCATTCTTCCTGCAAAAGCACCTTGCCGATACGAACAAGAAGATATCGGGTTTCGCAAAAGAGTCCCTGGATATTTTGGAGAGCTACAGCTTTCCCGGGAATGCCAGGGAGCTTGAAAATATCATCGAAAGGGCCATTATTCTTGAAAAGGGCCCCCTGATCACACCTGAAAGCCTTCCCCGGAGTCTCAAGATGTTCCGTATAGAAACCTTCCAGCCCGACAGGATATTGACCCTTGACGAACTCACGAGAGATTATGTGGAAAAGGTGCTTTTGCTGTCGGACGGCGACAGGGAAAAGACCGCCAGGCTGCTGGGCATCTCCGATATCAGCCTTGAGAGGATACTGGGCGGGCAGTAAGTCTCTTCAAACCCGCAGGTAAAGAAATCCCTCGCTTGAGCCGACAAGTCAGGGCAATGGGGAAGGCGAGGGGGGCGACGGCTTCAGGCAGCTCTTTTTTATTCTCTTCTGCTCGTACATGGACTGGTCGGCCTGCAGGAGCAGTTCCTCTACGGAGCAGGGAGAGAGGGGATTGTAAAAGGCTGTTCCGATGCTCAGCGAAAGAGGGGGCCTGTCCCCTGCCTCTGTGTTCCGGCGCTCGATCCTCTGCCGCAGTTCCTCTATAAGGTTGTCCTGTGATGTATCTCTTTTTCGCATTCTTATTACAAAAATAAACTCATTGATAATAAAGGGAAAGCGAGCAAATACGGCAAAGATGAGTATGGAAAAATTCCATACCAGCATTGATTTATATGGTTTATCTTCCTGAGATGCCGCAGTCAAACGGAGAGTTTCCTCCTTTCCGTGCCGGGGCTTCATGGGTGTTCAAAAATGAAACACTCTTGCAAGGCAGGATTAGCAATAGTCCGCATTATTTCCGCTTGAGATTTCCCCTGCAAATGAAGCCGGCGCGTAGTTTCAGGCCTGTTCTGTGTTGTTTCTTGCGTTCCTTCAAATCCTTTGCAGTGTTCAGCCTCGTTCCAAAATGAAACGGTGCCTTGCCTGCCTATCTGGATAAAATCCTTAAATAACAGTTGCTTGAAATCTGGCGCCTCCTTTGCTTCTATCAAGGATAGATTCCTTAAGAAAGGAGGCTGTAATGAAAGGGCCAGGAAAAATTCTCATAGCACTGTATGGGGCGGTCAGCGGGATGAAGGATGTTCTTGTCCAGGGAATTCAGATCGCCCGCGAGGAAAAATGCTGGATCATTGTTGTCGGCATAGTCCCTCCTTATGAGGGAGACCTCAGCCTGGTGGGGGTGAAAGATCCGGTAAATGTCCTGGGCAGCGGAGGACAGAAGATGGTCGAGGAAATAAAGGATATCGCAAGGGCTGAAAAGGCCTTGATAAAAACCCGCCTGGAGGAGGGAGAAATAGATGAAAAGATAATCGAGATTGCAGAGGAGGAGCGCTGTAGTCTCATAGTAATGGGCGGCAGTAAAACAAACTGGTTTGAAAAAACGTTCGGAAAGAATGTTGTAGAAAGCGTTATTAACCATGCCCCATGCCCTCTGTTGGTAGTTGGAGCATAGCCCCCCGGATGACATCACCCTTCGGGGGATGAAGGGGAGGAGAAGAGATGAAAGGAAAGCAGTTGCTGTTTGTTACATACCACGACGAGAACTTTGGGGAAGGTCTCTCGTACGCCGTGGATCTTGCAAAGACAATGGAGGACAGCATTGAGGTGCTCATGATCTTCAAGCGGAAGGTATTTGAAAAACTTGAGGACATGATGACGGCAGTTACCTATGCCGAAGCCGGTGAGCATAAGACGGCAAGAGAGATGATTGACGAGGATTACAAGAAAAAGGACGAGGACTATGAGGGCAAAGTGTCAGTGATAAAGGAAAAGTGCAGCGCGGCCGGAGTTGCGGTAAATGTCAGCGCTGCGGCAACGGACACGGTTGCGGCAGTAAAGAACATGCTCAAGCAGAATTCGAAAATAGACATGGTGCTGTTGAGCCCCAGCATCACGAATGACCGCAATATCACGTCAAAAGAGCTTAACAGGCTTGTCAAGACCGCATCACGGCCTGTCGTTACCATGGCGAGAAACATACATGCAGCCTGAAAACAACAAAACATAAAGGAGGATGAAATGTATCTGTATTTACCAGTAGCTTTGACCAGCATCAATATTATTGTTCCTGTCGGACTCGGTCTTGTTGTGGGTCTGCTCTCGGGGCTTTTCGGGGTAGGAGGCGGCTTTCTGATGACACCGCTCCTGATCATGTTCGGCATTCCTTCGACGGTTGCCGCTGCTACCGATTCGAACCAGATTGTCGCGGCGTCGACCTCGGGCACCTATGCGCACTGGAAGGTCGGAAATGTGGATTTCAAAATGGGTTTGTATCTTCTCGCAGGAGGCTTTATCGGGGGCCTGGTAGGAGTTCAGGGGATAAAGGTACTCAATGCAATGGGCAATGCGGATTTCGTCATAAAGATGACTTATGTGCTGATGCTCGGCATCGTCGGGTCCTATATGCTTTTTGAAAGCCTTATGAGCATGAGGAAAAAGAAGTCCGAAGAGGTGAAGGCCGATAAAGAGTCGGCAATGGGCAAGTTCCTGAAGTCCCTTCCTCTTCAGACCCATTTCGAGAAATCAGGAGTCACACATTCCCTCCTGGTCCCTGTCATCTTCGGGGGCTTTGTCGGAATCCTTGCGGCAATTATGGGTGTGGGCGGGGGCTTCCTGATGGTCCCGGTCATGGTTTATATTCTCAGAATGCCTATGCATGTTGTGGTCGGAACAAGCCTGTTCCAGATACTTTTCAACTGCATAGAGGTTACCTTTCTCCAGGCATACACCAACCACACCGTCGACTTCATCCTGGCCGTCCTCCTGCTGCTCGGTTCCACAGTCGGTGCGCAGGTCGGGGCGGTCTTCGGGAGAAAGCTCAAAGGTGAGCAGTTGAAGGTCATTCTTGCAGTGATCGTGCTTGCAGTTACCGTAAAAATAGTTTTCGACCTCACATTAACGCCATCATTGCTCTTAGGGCAGTCAGGAGGACACTAATGTACAGAGAACAGAATATCAGGAGTTGGACAGCAAGTCTTAACAATTTGTGGCGGATGAGCATTACCTTTTTATTTGCAATATTAGGAGCCTTTGCGCCGGCTGACGATGCTGCGGCAGAGCTTACGGCAAGGGCAAACCACGACCGTATAAAGATCGACTTTTTCTATCACGGCAGCACGGTCAGCATCAGCGGCATATCGGACCCCGGCGCCGACCTTATAATTACCATGACATCTGCCGAAGGGCATCAGGCGCTGAAGAAGAAAGGCAAAGTGGCGGGTTTCTTATGGATGAACGTCGGGGATATGAAATTCGAGCATGTGCCCAACATGTATGCCGTTCACAGCACCAGGAAGATAGACGATATCCTGAGCCCCGGGGAAATGGAAAAGTATGTTATCGGCTACCCGGCCCTGGGAAAACACATTGAGATGACGCCCGCCCTGAGCGGAGAGGAAAGGGACAGGTGGTTTAACGAATTCGTGAAATTCAAGGAGGCCTCAAAACTGTATACCACCTCTGCCGGAAAGGTCACGACTGCAATGGAAAACGGCAAGCAGAAATATTATATCCTGACGGCCTGGCCCTATCAGGCGCCTCCGGGAGATTATATCGTTACCGTGTACGCAGTCAAAGACAAAACAATAGTCGAGAAGGCAGAGGCAAAGGTCCGGGTGGAGCATGCAGGCGTGGTGAAAACACTCTTTGATATGGCTAAAAACAATGCCGGGTTATACGGGGCCATTTCGATAATCGCGGCTTTGGGCGCAGGTTTCGGTGTGGGACTGGTGTTCGGAAAAGGCGGGGGAGCACACTAAGGGCAAACTCTAAATCCCAGGCGCTAAATCCTGGACATAAGGAGACACGACAAAGTGTCTGGAGCATTTGCATTTCGGGTTTTGAATTTGTTTGGGATTCAGATGCCAGGATTCAGTGTTTGCAGTTTCGGATTTGTCGTTTGTTCGGGATTCCCGGCGAATGGATGGAGCTGATCATAATACATGAAAGAAAAGAGGTCCTATGTATAAAAAAATATTGGTGGCTTTCGACGGCTCGGAGTTCAGCAAAGCAGCCCTGGCAGAGGCATCGAACTGGACCAGGAGGCATGGCGGTGAGCTTATTCTTGTCCATGCGGTCTACTTCGACGAGGAGGAGTTCGGGATAGCCCCCGAACAACTCGAAAAACGCATGGAATTTGGGAAAAAGGTCTGCTACCAGGAAAAGGAGAAGGTCTTGTCCGAGTTCGGTATCAAGGTGGAATCGCTGGTATGCCAGGGCGAGCCCCAGGACGTCATTACCGATATCGCGCGGGAGAAAGGTGTAGACCTTATTGCAACGGGGACTTACGGCAGGAGAGGGTTGAAGCGGCTGCTTATGGGGAGCGTGACATCAGGGGTTGTTGTGAATGCCCCCTGTGATGTCATGGTGGTCGGAAAACCCTGCAGCGAGTGCATCGGAAAATACAGCTCCATCCTGGTCCCCTATGACGGCTCCGGGTTCAGCAAAAAGGCGCTTGAGCGTGCCTGCCTGCTTTCAAAGGCCGATGGGGCTGAGGTGACCGTGTTGTACGTCATTCCCCGGTATGAGGAAATGGTCGGCTTTTTCAGGACCGGATCCATGAAAGAGAGCATGTCAAAAGAGGCCCGGAAAATTCTCGACGAGGCAAAAAATATCGCCGTATCACAGGGCGTGGCAATAGGCATGACGACACAGGAAGGCCACGCAGCGGACAAGATTGCGGAAACGGCTCAGGCTCTGGGGAGCGATCTCGTGGTCATGGGAAGCTACGGATGGCGGGGAGTTGATAAGGCCATTCTCGGGAGCACCGCTGAAAGGGTGATCATGAATGCCGCCTGCCCCGTGCTGGTGGTGAGGTGAGGAAATGAAAGGGTACCGGAAGGTCCTTATTGCCTTTAACGGTTCAAAAGAGGCGCTTAAAAACGGCCTGGAACTTGCCCGCGATGAAAAATGCTGGATCACTGTTGTGAAGGTGGTCCCGCCCTACGAGGGTGACCTTGATCTGACCGGGGTTAAAGACCCGGCAAGCGTTCTGGACAGCGGCGGGCGGAAGATTATCGCGGAGATAAAAGCCGCGGCAACGGCTGAAGGCGCTTTGATAAAAACGAGGCTTGAGCAAGGCAATATCCCAGAGAAGATCATCGAAGCGGCGGAAGAGGAAAAATGCGACATTATCATTATGGGCGCCCCTAAGCAAAACCGGCTGAAGCGGCTCTTCGGATGTAATGTTGTGGAAGAGGTGATCAGCAAAGCCCCGTGCCCGGTCCTTGTGGTAGGGGCCCCACGGGCTTGTGCCGGGGAAACGGAAACATCTGCAGGGCGCAGGAAGGAATCGGAAGTATACAGTGCAGGTTAATGCATGCTGTCATGCTGTGATGAATACCAGGACTGCAACCGGTGGACCGCATCGGACATACGGCAAACATGCCTGTAAAAAATCCTTCCCTTTAAGCTTACCTTCATAGTATCTTAAATAGTTATGGTAAACGGGAAATTTGCACGGCTCAGGCAAAGGGGTATTCTGACCCAAGACGAACTGGAGGCGACGTTTGTTGAAGCGGGCTCTTCCGGAAGGTGCCATGAGGAATTTTTAATAGCGCAGGGGGTCCCTAAGCACGAGGTCTTGTTTTGTCTTTCGGCGCATTACGGTTTGCCTTTTGTTGAATACGACGAGAGCGTTGCCGCTTCCTATTTCCTTGTGATGCGCCTGAATATGGAGCAACTCAAGCAGGCGCTCTGGTTTCCGCTTTCCGTAAGGAAAGACCGGGCTGAAGTGATCGCATACACTCCTGATGATCCCGCTACCATTGCCGATGTAAAGCGCACCCTCGGAGTCGAAAAGATCGATTTCATCGTCGCGTTGCCGTCGGACCTCATCAGGATCATAGAGCACAATTTCGACGTGAACCCCTGTTTCTCTCCCACCGCAGGCAGGACCGCCCTGGCAAAAGTGAGGACGCACCTTGCCGACAGGCGCTCCCTGCTGGCGCACTACAGGACCTCTTTTGCAAAGGGGAGGACCGGGCTGGCCTTTCTCCGCACGGGCATCTCGTTCATAGCCATAGCCGTCGTGCTCTTCAGGATTTTCGGCATAGGATTCCTCACGCTGTTTGAGACAGTGCTTTTAATCTCCGGGGTTATAATGTCGATAGACGGTCTGTTGTGGTACCTTCCTGCCCGGAAAACGGGTCATAAGCCGATTGAGGGCCCTGACTCGGAACCGACGTGGGGGACCACGGTACTGCAGGTCTCGGACCCGGGAAGCAACCCTCGCTTCAACCGCTCCGGCAAGATAGAGGGGGCGGAGGACCTCCGCGCCGGGTGGAATTATCTCTCACCGGTAATGCGGCGCAGGTTCCTTGCAAGCGACAGGACGGATTTTGCGGAAGAGAGGACCACCCTTGCCTGCTACCGCACAAAAATGGCGAGGGCCCGCACCGGGCTTGCCTTTACGCGCACCGGTATCGCCTTTACCGGGCTCGGCATTGCGCTGCTGCGGCAGTTCCATACCGGGCCGTGGACTTTTTTCGATGCAGCGCTTATTTGCATAGGAATTATGATGGCGTTTGAGGGCTTTTATTGGTACATTCCCGGCAGGCGTGCCGGCAAAGACGGTTTTGACTCGGTGCAGAGGTCACAGGACAGACGGACGATCTGGGATTTCGCGTTCCCTCCCGCACTGAAACACCCCGGTTCCGATTATGCATGCGTTCCACCTGTCAGGCCTACCCATACGCCGGGTATATGGGCGACAACGGGGGTTGCCCTTGAAAGGACCGTGCTTGCCGACAGGAGAAACGTGATGGCGCGGCTCAGGACGGTAATGGCGCGTTCAAGGACCGGACTGGCGTTTATCAGGACAGGTATGAGCATATCCGCAGTAGGAATGGGGCTCCTTGTTTATTTCGGCCTGAGCAACACGTTCTGGGCGATTTTCAATACGGCGCTGTTCATGTCCGGGCTGGCGCTTATCGCTGACGGGCTTTACTGGCATTTACCTGCTGATAGGATAGGAAAGCAATATCCCTACTGCTTCGGAGAAATGGAAATGATGATACCTGATTACGGCAAGTCGGTCCGTTTCTGGAAAAAGGTGGTTTTCGGCTATGATGATATCGCATAAGAGGGCCGAAAAAAGATTCTCCCAACTTGTGGGGTGGGGGGGGCTGACCGCCGCGGACCTCAGCGCGGCCAGGCATACCGCTGCTGCGAGGGGCGTTGAACTCGAAAGGGTCCTGATCAGAGAGTACAAAGTCCCCCGGAACACCCTTTTGCAGGCTCTTTCCGATCATTACCGCTGCCCGTTTGTGGAATACGATGAGAGGCTGCCTGTTCCCCCTGAACTTCTTGCGGGGCTTGATGGTGAAAGGCTCTCGATAAACCAGTGGTTCCCGGTCATCAGGGACGGCGATACTGTAGTTATAGCAGCAAACAGGCCCGATGACCCGGCCGTTGTTGCCGAGGTGAAGAAGTTTATCAAAGCAGAAAAATATGAGTTCTGGGTAACGCTCGGGGATGATATCCAGTGGTTTATACAGGATTTCCTGCATGCACGGCCCGGATTGCTGATAGGCACGGAGAGGACGGGTCTCGCGTTCTGGAGAAACACAATGGCGCACTGGAGAACGCGGCTCGCCGGCTACAGGACGGAGCTTGCAAAAGGCAGGACCAATCTCGGGATCCTCAGATGGGGCCTTGGGATTGTCGCCCTGTCCGATGCCCTTATCCGCATGAACAGGAAGGCGCCGGAGCTCTTCCTTTACTGGATGATGATGGCCGCGGGGCTTTCCCTCGCTGTCCTGGGCCTTTCCGGCTATCTCAGGATCAGGAGGTCGAGGATGAACCCCCCTGAACACCACACGCTTGTGGAAGTTACGGCCGCGACGCTGCATTTTCTGGAGAATTATCATTTCATAGAGGGGACCGGCATCATCCCCACGAAGCAAACTATGCTTGCGCGCCTGGGCGACTTCCTGTCCAGCCATTGCACGATCCTTTATCCGTCCCCTTCCAGCAGGGAGCGGACCCACCTTGCGCGGGAGAGAAACGTGCTCGCAGGGCAACGGACAGTGGCCGCCTGCTATCGTACCATATATGCCCGCGCACGGACCGGGCTCGCCTTTATCAGGACGGGCGTCTCTTTTTCGAGCCTGGGGCTCGGGCTTATGCATTATTTCGGGGCCGGTCTATTGACTGCGGTTGACGTACTGCTTTTTGTCGCCGGTATATTTATGATTGCCGACGGGGCGATGTGGTATATGCCGGTGAGAAAAGAGCAGGCGGAACTCCCCAGGTGCCCCGTGTCCCGATAGGAGGCGGCATTCCGTTGTGAAGATAGAGCATAAAATCATCCTTTCCAATGCGTTCAACCTTGCATTGATATTGTTGATCGGGCTTTTCGCCCTCCAGAACCTGAACCTGGTGCTCACAAAACTCCGTTTCGTCGAGATAGCGGACGACCTGAACGCCTCATTTCTAGAGATGCGCCTTTCCGAGAAGAACTATTTCCTCTACCGCGATGATACGGCGCTTGCGGAGATAAAGGACAAACTGGACAGAACCATGCAATCCATAGAGACCGTCAGGACGGACATCAGCCGCGCCATCGGGGAGGACAACCTGGAAAGGCTTAAAGCCCACATCAGGAAATATTCGGAGACCATAGATAAAGTGAGGAGGGAGGACAGCATTGATGCGGCAATAGAGGCAAAGCTGAGAATGGATGGAAAAAAACTCAAGGAATTCTCCGATACCGTGACACACCTTGAGAGGACTCGGGTGAACGACATAATCCTGAACTCCAAGAACGTCCTGTTCTATTCCTTTTGGGCCGTGTTTTTTTTCGCGATACTGGCGAGTCACTTTCTTTCACAAAAAATATTGAAGTCCTTGAGGATAATAGAGGGGTTGGCTGAATCCATATCAGAGGGAAACT
>JAJZPZ010000263.1 GCA_021847795.1 Nitrospirota bacterium | reverse complement strand
TGTTTGTACTATTTCTTCCCTCACCACCGCCTCCATAACTAAGTTATACCACGTCTCCGTTATAGGAGGGGGAATCAGATATGATATCCCCTCTTTCCCAAAGGGGAGTCTGATATTATATTCCCCCTTAAGAAAGGGGGAGTAAGGGGGTTGTTGCTTTTCTTTAACCGTTTGCTGTAATTCCCGCATAGGCAAAGAGGAACAAACAGCGCCGTGCCTGCACACGCGCGTGCAGGGAATTCGCAGAAGGACCGTCCAGCTTGACCCCGGCTCTTTTTATGTGTACACTATGACTACAATGAAAAAGTTGAATATGCGAAAAGCCAGGGAAAATTTTTCGGAAGTGGTCAACACCGTGGCAATTAAAGGTGACCGTGTTATTCTTTTGTCCAAAAACAAACCCAAGGCCGCAATAGTGAGCATCAAGGATTTGCAACTGCTGGAGGGCAGGTCAATAGAGAAAAGCAAGAGGCTGCTGCAACTGGAAAAGTTTAAACTGCTGAGGAAGAAGCTGGCCGGTAAGGGATTTGCGGGAGATTCCCTCGCAGCTTTGAGAAGAATGCGGGAGGAGAGAACTGAAGGATTCACGGATTGCAATTGACGCAAGCTTTCTCTTAAGGATACTGCTGCCTGAAGACGGGAGCAAGAGAGCTGAAGGGCTCTGGCGAGGGTGGATAGAAGATTCAGTGGAAGTAGTTGCCCCTACGCTCCTCATCTTTGAGGTAGCTTCGGTTTTAAGGAACAAGGTACAGAGGGGAATCCTGGAGGAAAAGGATGCACGGGAGATAATCGATCAGCTCAGTCATCTGGACATCGCCCTTATCTATACTGAAGATCTTTTGGATGTCGCCTGGACTATCGGTTCGGTTTTAAAACCCCCCGCTCTTTACGATTGTTTTTATGTCGCACTATCAAAATTTCTCGGTATCCCCTTGTGGACAGCGGACAAAAAACTCTATAGTGCAGCGAAAAAAAGCTTCCCTTTTATCAATCTCCTGTAATGTTCAAATTGCAGCGGACGCATCGTTTTATTCTACGCTTTGCCGGGTTTGATATAATTTGATGTATGAAAGGCTTTTCAAAACATAACAATATCTCGTATGACACATCGTTGTGGGAGAGGCTCCTTGAGGAAAGTGATGCTGAAAGGGAGAGGAAAAGGGCGGAGTTGCTGCGCGCCGTGCTGGAAAAGCCGACAATCTATACCCTTGCCGAGGGTGAGGATATTGTTGAGAGAGAAGTCGAGTCGGTCGAATTGGGAAAATGCAGATTCGGCGAAACTGTCAGGAAGCAGGGACTTAAAATAGCATGAAAAAGGAGTGCCTTGCCTTATCGCTCGGGTATATTGCAAACCAGAAAACTGAAATAGACAGACTCAGAGAATAGATATTCCTGCCATTGATGACCCCGGAAGAAAAACTCAACATTATTAAATATTTCCTTTTCCTCTCTGCCGGGGCCTGTGCAGTCGTATCTGCGGTCTTCTATCTCAAACACAAAAGAATTGCGCTCCTCCTGAAAATTTCAATGGTCCTGTCCGCGCTCTGCCTTCTGGCCCTGGCGGACATGTACCTTGTCGAGCCCAACTGGATCAGGACCGAACAAGTGACCATCAGCGATCCGGCTCTCGCCCGGGTCCTTGAGGGGACCAAGGTGGTGCAGATCTCCGATATCCACGTGGGAGAGTCTTTGGGATACCGTGAAAATAAATTGATTGAGAAAGTGAACGAATTGCGCCCGGACATTCTTTTCATCACGGGAGATTTCTTCAGTGATTATAAAACCCACGATATCTCTGACATGCAGCGGGCCGCCTCTGCGCTGATAAGAAGCTTCAAAGTCAAACTCGGCATTTACGGGGTGCTCGGCAACTACGACCATTTCAGGAATGTCCAGGAGCGTGAGGCCTTCATGAAAAGCTCCGGCATCCGGATCCTTTCCAAGGAAAACAGGGAGATTCCGCTGCCCGACAATAAATCCCTGTGGCTGGCCGGCCTCGATGACTCATGGGACAGGTATACGAAAGCGAACATCCGGGCGAAACTGCACAAATCGCTTGAAAACATCCCGGAGGGCGCGCCGGTCATTCTGCTCAACCATTACCCAGATATCTTCGGGGAGGCGACGAGGGCAGGCGTAAACCTCGTGCTTGTCGGGCATACCCACGGCGGGCAGATCGGCATCCCTTTTCTCATCCACATGTCCGATTCCGCGAACAAATCACCCTTTATGAGCGGGCTTTTCGATGCCGGAAAGACAAAGATGTACGTTAACCGGGGCATAGGCACGACGAACATACCGGTCCGCTTCTTCTGCAGGCCTGAGATAACGGAGTTCAAATTTGACAATTAATACATTTTCAGATGTATTCCTGTGGTCATAAGCTCCCCTCCTATTTTAGGAGGGGTGTCCGAAGGACGGGGTGGTAATTGAATGAAAACTCATCTCCCCATCACCAACCACCCCTGCCCCTCCTTAACCAAGGAGGGGAGCTTCCGGCCACAGAAACAAGTGTGACAATGCACTACTACGTAGTCACGGTTGAAATGCGAGGAATCATAACTCCCCCTCACCCCCTCTTACCTTAAGAGGGGGAATAAGTTCCTCCCCTTGGGTTAAGGGGAGGTTGGGAGGGGTTACTACGGAATTATTTAATTTCATCTGTGACGGACCACTAGTTATAGAAACCGACAATAGACAAGGAGAACAGAATGGAATTGCTCGAAAAGATCAGGAA
>JAJZPZ010000262.1 GCA_021847795.1 Nitrospirota bacterium | reverse complement strand
CGGCGCCCGGGGATGCTCAGTGTGCTAGGCTTCCTTCTGCTTTTCCTGGCGCATTGCTTCTTTTTTGCTGAGCCTGACTCTTCCCTGCCCGTCTATCTCGATGACTTTTACGACCACCTCGTCGCCGACATTGAGCTCATCAGTGACTTTTGCGATCCTTTTTTCCGATATCTGGGATATGTGCAGGAGACCGTCCACGCCCGGAAGGATTTCGACGAAGGCCCCGAAATCGGCTATCCTCACTACCTTCCCGGTGTATATCTTGTTCAGTTCCGCTTCGGCAACGATGCCGTTGATGATATCTATTGCCTTCTTCGCCGACTCTTCGTCAGGAGAGGCTATGTTGATGGCGCCGGTATCATTTATATCTATCTTGACTCCGGTCTGTTCAATAATACCCCTGATGACCTTTCCTCCCGTCCCTATTACGTCCCTGATCTTCTCCTGCTTTATCTGCATGGTGTAGATCCTCGGCGCAAACGGGGAAAGGTCCGCTCTCGGTGCGGGCATTGCCTCTTTCATCCTGCCCAGTATGTGGAGCCTTCCTGCACGCGCCTGGTCGAGGGCGTTACGGAGGATCTCGGTGCTGACCCCGCCGATCTTGACATCCATCTGGAATGCGGTGATGCCTTTTTCAGTTCCTGCCACCTTGAAATCCATATCTCCCAGGTGGTCCTCAAGCCCGAGTATGTCTGTGAGCACGACGACCTGCTCGCCTTCCTTGACGAGACCCATTGCTATGCCCGCAACAGGGGCCGCTATCGGCACGCCCGCGTCCATCAGCGACAGGGTTGCGCCGCAAACCGTTGCCATGGAGGAGGAACCGTTGGATTCAAGGATATCGGAAACAATTCTTATCGTGTATGGGAAAATTTCTTTTGAAGGGAGCACATACTTTATTGCCCGCTCTGCAAGGGCCCCATGCCCTACTTCCCTTCTGCCCGGAGAGCGCAGGGGCTTTACCTCGCCTACGCTGAAGGGCGGGAAATTGTAATGGAGCATAAAGGTTTTGTACATCTCTCCTTCAAGAGAATCGATTTTCTGTTCATCTTCGGAAGTGCCGAGGGTTGAGACCACAAGCGCCTGGGTTTCTCCCCTGGTGAACAGGGCGGAGCCATGGGCCCTTGGAAGGAACCCCATATCACAGGATATGTTCCTTACCTCATCGGGTTTGCGGTTATCGGCCCTTACCCCCTTCTGAAGTATCATGCCTCTTACAATCTCTTTTTCGTAATTATCAAAAATGTTGGCGATGTCCCTGGTAAGGTCCTTGCCGGCATTTCCGAAGAACTTCTCGGCGTTTTCCGTGGTGTTGAACTGCTTTACCGCTTCTTCAAGTATAAGATTGAGGGCCCTCTGCCGCTCGTGCTTGCCGGCTATTGTTATGGCCTCTTTGATTTCTTTCGCTGTGAATTCCCTTACTGCGTTCTTGATCTCAACATTTTCCTCAACCGGAATGAGCGCCCTCTTTTCCTTGCCCACCAGCCTTTTCAACTCATTCTGCAGCGCCGTGATTTTCTTGATCTCGGCATGGGCAAAACTTATGGCTTCGAGAAGCACTGTTTCCTCGACTTCGGCTCCTCCGCCTTCCACCATAATGACGGCATCCTCGGTCCCTGCAACTATCAGGTTGAGGTCAAGGTTTTCCAATTCGGAAAAGTCGGGGCATACGATAAAATTGCCTTCAAGTCTTCCTACTCTTACAGCGCCTACCGGACCATTGAAGGGAATATCCGATATGTGTACGGCAGCAGACATGCCGATAACTCCCAGTATGTCCGATATATTCTCGTTTCCATATGATAAAACAGATGCGATCCCCTGGGTTTCCGAATAAAAGCCTTTGGGGAACAGGGGTCTGAGAGGGCGGTCGATAAGCCGTGAAGTGAGGACTTCCTTCTCGGAAGGTTTCCCTTCTCTTTTAAAGAACCCTCCGGGTATTTTTCCCGCAGAGTATGTTTTTTCCAGGTAATCGATGGTGAGCGGAAAGAAATCCAGTCCTTCCTTCACCCGTTTGTCAGCAACTGCCGTGGCGAGCACAACAGTATCTCCATATCTCAGTACAACAGAACCGCCCGATTGTTTTGCCATCTGTCCGGTTTCAATAATCAGTTTCTTCCCTTTAATCTCAAGTTCTACAGTAGTCTTCAAATTGCTCACTATCTCCTTAGTTCGTATTTCCGTGTTCCGCTTTGAATTGCGCCGCGATGCTACTTTCTGAGGCCGAGACTCTCTATTACCTTGTCATAACGATTTTTATCGGAAATCCGGAGATAATTGAGAAGCTTTTTCCTTTGTGCAACGAGTTTTAAGAGTCCCCGCCTCGAATGATGGTCTTTCTTGTGGGTCTTAAAATGCTCCGTGAGATAAGTTATGCGTTCAGTCAACAGTGCTACCTGAACCTCCGGGGAGCCTGTGTCGCGATCATGGATCTTATAGGAACCGATGATCTCCTGCTTCTTAACGGTATCGAGTGACATGTAATCACCACCTTTCAATTATTTGGTTTGCTCAGTAAATCTTAAATCCGGCAACACGTTTAGAGTTTTAGATTAGCATACAACCCACCCCCCTGTAAAGGATTTCAAGGGCCTACGGAAAGGGCGGGAAGCCCGGTCCGGCATCTTTGCTTTGCCGCTGCCGGCGCCCTGCTGCCTGCAGTTCTTTGAATAGGGGTCCCCGGGGCCCGATTGCCGGTCCATGGGAAGGTCTGCCGCAAATCGTCCTTATTATAATGATTATG
>JAJZPZ010000076.1:4792-15335 GCA_021847795.1 Nitrospirota bacterium | reverse complement strand
GAGACTGCCGATCTTCCTGATTTTCTTATACCGCTCTTCTATAAGCTTTGAATTGCTCTTCGATTTGAGGGTTTCCGCGGCCTTCACGATGTATTCAGCCATCTTTTTCGCCATAACTTCGGGCTCTCTGTGAGCGCCGCCGAGCGGCTCGGGAATAATATCGTCAATAATCTTGAAGCCTTTTAAATCCTGCGCAGTCAGCCTGAGGGCATCGGCAGCCCTCGAGAAGTCATCGGTGGAAAGCTCGCCGTTTTTTCTCCAGAGGATGGCGGAACAGCCTTCAGGGGAAATGACGGAGTATACCGAAAGCTCCAGCATATAGACCCTGTCCGCCACGCCGAGCGCAAGGGCCCCGCCGCTGCCGCCCTCGCCGATAACGACCGATATTATCGGCGTCCTGAGGCGGGACATCTCCATGAGGTTTGTTGCAATCGCTTCTGCCTGCCCCCTTTGTTCGGCCCCGATCCCGGGATAGGCCCCGGGAGTGTCTATAAAAGTCACCACAGGCCTTTTAAATCTCTCTGCCAGCTTCATCAGGCGCATGGCTTTTCTATACCCTTCAGGGTTGGGCTGGCCGAAATTCCTGCATATCCTTTCCTTTGTCCCTCTCCCTTTCTGATGCCCTATAATGACCATGGGAGTGCCGCCTATTTTACCGATGCCCCCGACAACGGCGGAATCATCGCCGAACCTCCGGTCCCCGTGGAGCTCCACGAAATCTTCGACGAGCATGTTGATGTAGTCGAGGGTGTAGGGTCTTTCCGGATGCCTGGCCAGAAGGGTTTTTTGCCAGGGGGTAAGGTTCGAGAATATTTCCGAGCGCAGTTCCTTTGCCTTTTTCTCGAGGTTCTTTATTTCAGAGGCGATGTTTATCTCTTCACCGTCCGAGAGTCTCTTCAATTCTTCGATTTTCGCTTCAAGCCCCTCAAGGGGCTTTTCAAACTCAAGGTAGACCATATATAGTTCGCTCCGTTTTCTTTTAAAGTAAGTTCAGTGCCTGCAGCGCATGATCCTCAGCTTTCCATCACCCTTACCGGCCTGCCGGTAATCTTTTCGACCTCTGCAGGGAAGTTGGCACAGGGATTCAACTCAGATGCTATGATAACACAACAGTCCGGGAGATAAAACCTGAGGGACAGGGACGCCCCCTTCTTTCCATTGGCGGGGAAGTCCACCATCTTCCGTATGCTCCTGAGCTTTTCGTTCGCTTCTTCAGGGGCATCGCAGGCGAGGGCAACCTCATATCTCATGGTTATTTCCAGGTCGGTGATGTTCCGTATCTCCCGCGCCATGACCTTGATCCCCTTCTCGGCTTTTGAGACCTGCCCCCTGATTGTCACCAGGTTGCCCTTTTTCAGGAAATCGGCGTTATCTTTATACAGGGCCGGGAACACGAGCACATCGCAGCTTCCGGTCTCGTCTTCAAGGGTGAGGAACGCAGTGACGCCCTTTTCCCTGGCCTTGCTCTTTATGTCATGGATAATTCCACCGATACAGACATCCGCCCTGTCTTCCCGTTCCATAATGGCTGAGATCTGCTGCACATCCATTTTAAAGAGCGTTTTCCTGTACCGGGAAAGCGGGTGGCCTGAAATGTAAAAGCCGAGGGCCTCTTTCTCGTATCTCAGGAGCAGCTTTTCATCCCAGGCCTGCGCGGGCCCGAACCCGGGATCGCTGTCTCCGAAAAGGCCGGGGCCGAGGTCCTTTCTCGCCGGGGACGCACACGCATCGATCGCTTTTGCCCGTGCAAGATTCGGTGACAAGTAACGAGTGACAAGTGACGAGTCTTCGGAGTTATTCTCTTTTAACTTGTTACTCGTTACTGATGACTCATCACTCTCAGTATAGAGGGAATCGAAAGCGCCTGCCTTGATCAGGCTTTCCACAACTTTCTTGTTGACCCTCTTGTTGTCCATACGCGACTGGAAGTCGGTAAAAGATTTGAACGGCTCTCTCTGCCTGTCATCAATGATGATCTCTATCGCCGCAGACCCGACGCCTTTGACTGCTTCGAGTCCGAAGCGCACTGAATGGCCGAAGATCTTGAACTCCCTCTCGCTCATATTGATATCAGGGGGCAGCATCTCGATGGACATGCTCCTGCACTCGTTGATCAGTTTCACGATCTTATCGGTGTCACCCATATCGGCGCTGAGGTTTGCAGTCATGAATTCCACGGGATAGTGCGCCTTGAGATAGGCCGTCTGGTATGCAAGGTAGGCATATGCCGCGGAATGGGACTTGTTGAAACCGTATTCCGCAAAAAACGCCATGAGTTCAAAAAGCCGGGCCGCCTTTTTTTCGGGGATGCTGTTTGCAATGGCGCCGCTGATAAAGACTTCCTTTTGTTTCTCCATCTCCTCGGGTTTTTTCTTTCCCATGGCCCTTCTGAGAAGGTCCGCCTGCCCCAGCGAGAAGCTGGCGATCCTGTTGGCAATCCTCATGACCTGCTCCTGGTAGAGGATGACGCCGTACGTCTCATCGAGCACCTCTTTCAACTGCGGCAGTTCGTATTCGACCTCTGTTTCACCACGCTTGCGCTTGATGAAGTCATCGATCATGCCGCTGCCGATAGGGCCCGGCCGGTAGAGCGCAACAAGGGCGATCAGGTCCTCAAACCTGTTGGGCTGCAGCTTGACCAGGATATCTCTCATCCCGTCGCTTTCGAGCTGGAATATGCCGGTGGTTTCTCCGGAACTCAGGAGCCTGAAGGTCTCGTCATCGGCCAGGGGGATTTCGGAAAGGACAATGTCTTTCCCCTGCTGCCTGATGTACTTTACCGTCTTATCGAGCACAGTAAGTGTTTTGAGTCCCAGGAAGTCGAACTTAAGCAGGCCCACGCTTTCAACGGAGCTCATGTCGAACTGCGTGGTCACTGTTTCATCCGAGGAACTCTTGTACAGGGCGGTAAAGTCCGTGAGCGGTTGAGGGGCAATGACCACGCCTGCCGCGTGCGTGGATGCATGCCGCGAAAGCCCCTCGAGCCTCTTTGCGATATCGAGGAGCTCTCTCACGGTCTCGTTGCTCTCATACAGCTCCTTCAACTGCGGCTCGAGTTTGACGGCATCGTCTATGCTGACGTTGTTTGCAGGCACAAGCTTTGCTATCTTGTCCACTTCCGCATAGGGCACATCCATGACCCTGCCCACATCCCGTATCGCTGCCTTTGCAGCCATGGTCCCGAAGGTTATTATCTGGGCAACGTGATCAGCCCCGTATTTTTCACCAACGTAGGCGATGACCTCCGATCTCCTGTCTTTGCAGAAATCCACGTCGATATCCGGCATGCTGACCCTCTCGGGATTTAAAAATCTCTCGAAAAGGAGATTGTATTTGATGGGATCTATTTCCGTTATGCCGAGGCAAAAGGCAACAAGGCTGCCTGCTGCGGACCCCCTGCCCGGGCCTACCGGAATGCCGTGGGTGCGCGCATAATTGATGAAATCCCAGACTATCAGGAAATAGGAGGGGTATCCCATTTTCTTTATGACCTGGATTTCCAGTTTAAAGCGGTCGAGATAGTCCGCAGGAGGCTCCCCCTTGAACTTTGCCAGCAGCCCGTCATAGGCGAGCTGCTCAAGGCGCACTTCAGGGGACGCGCCGTCAGGCACCTCATACCGGGGCAGCAGGTTTTTGCCGAGGACAAATTCAAGATTGCACCGTTCGGCAATGGTGCGGGTGTTCATAATGGCTTCCGGCATGTCGCGGAAGGCCTCTTTCATTTCCTCGGGAGATTTAAAATAAAACTCATCGGTGCTGAGCCGGAGTCTCTTTTCATCCTTGACGGTTTTGCCCGTCTGGATACAGAGGAGGATATCGTGGGCCTTTGCGTCATCTCTTCTGAGATAATGGCAGTCGTTTGTCGCAACTAGTGGAATATGGAGTTCCTTTGAAAGCTCCACCAGTAACGTATTCACTTCTTCCTGCTCGGCAAGCCCGTTGTGCTGGAGCTCGAAATAAAAGTTCTCAGGCCCGAGGATGTGCTTGTACTGCAGCGCTGTTTCGCGGGCCTTTTCCACGTTGCCGTGTTTGAGGTAATACGGTATTTCACCTTTGAGACACGCGCTGAGGCCGATAAGCCCCCCGCTGTATTGCTCAAGGATGTCTTTGTCGATCCTCGGCTTATAGTAAAATCCTTCAAGATAGGCCTTTGAGACAAGGGTGGTCAGGTTCTTGTACCCGGAACTGTCCCGTGCAAGCAGGATAAGGTGAAAGGCAGCCTCTTCAGACAGGGTCGAATCAATGCTCGTCTTTGCCCTGTCAAGGCGGCTGTTGGGCGCCACATAAACCTCGCAGCCGATGATCGGCTTGATCCCGGCCTTGGTGGCCTTCTTGTAAAACTCCACTGCCCCGAACAGGTTCCCGTGATCAGTGATGGCAAGGGCAGGCATTTTATAGGCAACTGCCTGTTCTACAAGCTCACTGATCTTTATTGCTCCGTCCAGAAGGCTGTATTCAGTATGCAGATGAAGGGGGACAAAGTCAGAATGGTGCATGCGAAATTTTACCTTTGTAGCAGATGTTTAGTCAAATAGATGCAGGGGTGCGCCCGGAGCAGCACACAAGGGAGATTCTTGTTTTTATTACAAGGAGATATCGCCAGGAGGAGTATTATTTGGGGGAATGCCGGCGACCCGGCCGGGGTGCGGAGCCACCGGTGTGTTCTGAAAATCAGACATAATCACTTCTTCTTTGCTTCTATAATGGTATCAAGCGCTTTTGTCTTTGCCCGGAGTTTTTGAAAAAACATATCCTATCAGCTTATAGATCAGTTTTGCGATAATGAATTGCGGGGAGATGAACGGGGAGACCGGCATCAGTTCGTTCACATCGAACCCGACAATGGTGCGCCGTTCGGCAAGCCTGCGGAGGAAGGCGATGGTTTCATCCCACCCGAATCCCCCGGGCTCGGGAGTGCCGAGGGCAGGGATAAGCGAAGGGTCGAAGAAATCACAGTCAAAGGTGAGATAGACATTCTCCTTCAGGGAATCGATCACAGCATCATGCCAGGATTTCCCCTCCCTGTCATAGAGTCCCTGTTTGATCGCAATCGCATAAAACATTTTGATACTCTTCTTCCTGATAAACTCCGCTTCCTCCGCCCCCTGGCTCCGTATGCCGACCTGGACGATGTCCGGGTTGAACTCATAAATGCGCGCCATGACACAGGCATGACTGTACCTGTTACCATAATACTCCTCGCGCAAATCGGAGTGGGCATCGAGCTGCAGGATGGAAAGAGAAGGGTAATGCCGGGTATGCGCCCGGGCCGCACCAATGGACATGGTGTGCTCGCCGCCCAGGGATATAACGAATTTGCCCTGTTCTATAAGGCGGGCGACCTGCCCGTCGATCAAAGCAACAGCCTCCTGGTCATGGCCGGAGGTTTCATCAAAGCTCATGGAAGGAAGTGTGGCGATGCCCTTCGGCAGGCGATAAATTTCCACGTCCAGTTCTTCATCGTACAGCTCAAGATAGTGGGAGGCCCTGAGGATCGCTTCCGGGGCCCCTTCAGTCCCCTTGCCATAGCTTGTGGTGTACTCGTAGGGGACGGGCAGGACAACTGCCCCGGCTTGTTCGAAGCCGCACCACTCGGCATCGAGATGCAGGAAGCTAGTCATGGACTTTCGGGTATGCATCCGCCTCGTTTTCAGTGCGTACCCGGGAGTATTCGGCAAGGAGATCGCGGTAAAGGTCATCCCGCTGCTCGTAGAGCCGGGAGAGCGGCCGCGGCTTGTGGAGAGAAAGAGCGTATGCGGTAAGGATGGGAAGGGCTATGGTCGTATCGGTGTAGCAGACAACAGCATCAGGCAGGAGGTCCGGATCGACTTTGCCCCAGCTTACCGCCTCTGCCGGAGTAGCGCCTGAGAGCCCGCCGGTGTCCGGGCGCGCATCAGTAACCTGGAGGTAGTAGTCGTGCCCGGCATCCCTGATCCCGAGTATTTCCTGGATATGGGGCTCGGTCTGGAGGACAAAGTTTTTCGGGGAGCCGCCGCCGAGGATAAAAACTGCGCTTTTCCCCTTTTTCTTCGCATCCAGGACTATTGCCGCGGTCTCGTTTACGTCCCGGGCTACATCGAAGCGCAACCTGCTTCCATCCAGTACAGCCCTGGCAACATTCATGCCGATCGAGCTGTCGCCCGGTGAGGAGGTATAGATCGGGACCCCTGCTTCGCACGCCGCTGAAAGCAGGCTGACCCGGTCCAGGCCGAGGATCTTTTCCCGTTCCCGAACATATTTGCCTGCCTTATAATGGAACTCAGCACTAGACATCTCCTTCTGGAACTCATCCGCCTCTATAATCCTGCGGTAAAAGGCATCAGTCGAAAGGAGCACTTCGTAGTCGAAGAGGACATCATAAATCCGGATGACCCCTTCCTTGCGGAGCGCCCTGTCATCGAGGAAGGGAGAGCCGGCATGCATGCTCAGCCCGAGCGCGAAATGAGAGTCATGGTAAAGGTTGGCGCCGGTGCTTACAATCCAGTCTATAAAGCCATGCTCAACAAGCGGGATAAGCGAGGACATGCCCAGCCCGGCAGGTGTGAGCGCGCCGCTTATGCTTACGCCGACCGTGACATCGGGCTCCAGCATTTTGCGCGTGAACAGCAGGCAGGCCTCCCTGAGCCGCGCCGCATTGTATGCGAGAAAGGTGTTGTCGATTAATTCAGTAAGTGTTGTTGAGCCTGTAATTGCCCTGGGACGGATCGGTTCCCCATCGAGATATCTGCTCTTGCCCATGGCCCCCTTCATGGGATCAGGACTGCCGCTGCGACCACTGTTGTCCATAATCCGTTTTTCCCGATCGCTGTCTGGGTTGCATTGAGGGTCTTTACAATCCGGCCGCTCAATTTCCACTGGTCAAGACGCTTGTTGTAGCTTTGCTCAGGATCGAAATCAATACCGAGTATTGTGGCGAGCATCAGGGCTGCGATGTCTTCTGCGTAATCACCGGTGGTCTTGTCATCATCTCCGTAGCTGTGGTGTTCCGAAAGGTAGCCGATATTGCTACGGTCCCGCGGAACGGCCACCCCGATGGAGGAGCCTATCAGCCGGTGCCGTTCGTTTGTGGATGTATCTGCTATGACTGTATGGACGATCTGCCCGGGTGTCAGCTCTTTTGTCCCTTTGCCCACCGGCACGATCTCGCAATGAGGGGGGATAATGCTCGAAACGCGGACTATGTTGTAGGGCGCGAGATGCGCTTTGCGCAGGGCGAGCTCAAAGCTGACGAGCTTCTCTTTGTGCACACCGGCGCCTTTTGTCAGAAACATTTTCGTGGCGACATACATGGGATGGAGTCCCCCGCGTTGTACTTTGCATACACAACCTGATCCCGGTCCCTTATAAAAAGAGTAGCAACCTTATGCCCCCCCGTCAAGCAGAGTGGTTGTCGAAGGCCCCTTTTTTGCCCGGATTTGACAGGGCATGCCACGGAAGATATACTTCCCTGAGATACCATGGAAAAGAGGAAAACTATCGTATTCATAGGCGATTCGCTGACAGAATATTTTGACTGGCAGAAGAGATTCCCGGGGTTCAATGTCAGTAATCTCGGGATCGGGGGAGAAACGGTTGAAGGGCTCCTGGGCCGCATGGACAGGATCATCCTGGGCATCCAGAGCCCCGACTATATCTTTATCATGACCGGGATAAACAACATTGCAATGGACGATTACGACTTTGCAGGCACGTACAAACAGATTGTCAATAAGCTATTCTCGGTGTTCGGGAAATCAACCCTTGTCATTCAGAGCATCCTGCCTGTGGAGCTGTCATGGGTGGATAACAGGAAAATAGAGGCGATGAACAGCTTACTCCGTGAGATAGCAAAGGATTTCATGGCTGAATATCTCGATCTCTACCGCCTGTTCGCTGATGAAGAGGGCGGTCCTAAAAGCGAATACCTGTCCGAGGACGGCGTTCACCTGAGCGAAAGGGGATATGAAGTGTGGGGACAAGTGGTCGAAGACTTTTTGAAGCCGGGTCGTAATGCTACAAGTAATCCGCTAAAACAAGAACCTTAATTTCTTTTATCTGTTTCAGCTTTTTGTCGTTGGTAAGGAAGATAGAGTTTATTCCGGCAAGTTCATCGGATAAGGTCGTCCCCTGTCCTCTCGGAGCCTGTTCACATATGCTTGAGCATCCTCTTTCCATAGCCCTATTCCAAGCCCATAGAGTCCTTTCCAGTCACGCTCCCTTTTTACCGTAATGCCGGTTTTCCGAAGGTGGTGTGCAAGCCGTTCCACCAGCGCTAACTGTTCCTGCGGGCTCAACTTTTCTATCTCTTTTTCTATTTTTCCTAAAGAAGCGGCGGCAACGGTTATACGCAAAAGATAGACTGGGCCGCCTTTCCTCTAAATGCATGAAATCAAGCCAGACCCCACAGGCACACCACAGGCACAAACCACATGAATAGGATTCATGCCAGTGGTGATACCAGAAACAATTCCGTTCCCATTGCACCGATTGCATTTCATAAGTTCCTGCCTCGTAAACATTATAGGAAGCATCACCATTGCCGGACAACCGTACGATGAGCTTTCCCCTAAAATATCGAGGTTTTCAGCCCTGATCCCTATGGGTATTCATCTTCTGCGGTATTTCCGTGAATATCGCCCGTTGCGAAAGTTGTACGGTAGATATCAGTAGTTACGCTCGTTATAACCATAGCTCATTGTAGTAATTCCTTATATCTTCATCCTACATCACCTTATGGTTATTAACTAAATAACATGGCACCTCAACAAACCTGTTGATTTTATATATGCAAATCAAATCGATCAATGCTAAGATAATTGTCATGACATTTCCATCATACGATGAAATAAATCCTTTTTTGATGCCAACTAACAATACTTTGCCCGACAACATAAGGCGCGGTATTAAAAACTGCCTTGCCTCTTCCTATGAGGATATAGAGATTGCCAGGGGCGATCTTGAAAATTTATTCCGCAATAATGGAGATTATCTGACACCTCTTGTCGGAATAAACTATACATTGCCGCTTATTGATGCTTATACAATTGATTATCTCCCTCGCAATTTCCTGATACCTCGTATTGCTATGCGAGCACTCTCGCTTAACAGGCGCACCGTAAGTTTCGGGAGTGAAATTCGAGTCCTCGATTGTGGTGCTGGAACTGGTGCAGTTGCATTAGGACTATTTGATCTTTTTTCAATTCCTTTGCTTAGTAATTACAATTTGAAATTTTATGCCTTAGATGTGAACATCAATAAACTTGAAAGACAAAGATGCATTCTTCAAAATGCAGGTTTCCTCCATGGAGAGAATTACTTTCAGGGAGTACAGGTTGATATTTCAAATATCGATAGCTTCCGAACCTTTTTGTCATCTCAGAGTGAATGGGATTTGATATTTTTTGCAAATTCTTTATCTGAGATTGGGGTTGATTCTTACAGAAATATTTTTGGAATACTTCATCATTACTTGGCTGAGAATGGTTCCATAATCATTGCTGAACCTGCTCAAGACCGTGGCAAGGTTATTATTCACAAAATTGCTGATCTCATTGTAAGTCAGGGATTAACAACATATTATCCTTGCAATAATGTCACATCCTGCGCTTATAGAACAGCTCCTTATCTTCCTCACAGAAAATGCTGGCAGTGGGGAGAATACCCGGAGATTGCAGTGCACCCTTTCAATATTTATGGGAGAACTGTTGTCAGCAGCCAAAGACCCTTAGAAATATCAAGATTCATCCTGAATAAATGTGGTGCAACAATTTTTGACGATTTAAAAGTTGAAAATCCAGAACTCTCCTGGGGTATAGTAAGAAAAAGAGGAAATCAGCATGAAGTCTGCCCCCAAATACGTAGGGTTAATTTGCAAATTTGGTATAAGGATGGCACAATACTTGGCTGGAAAGCTCAGCCTCCAAACAATGTCATGATCGAAATTGAGATATAGAGTATGATTATTTCTGCCAGTAGAAGAACTGATATTCCAGCTTTCTTTAGTGAATGGTTCTTCAATAGAATCAATGAGGGTTTTGTCATGGTTCGGAATCCTATGAATGCCCATCAAATCAGCCGCATTAAACTCTCCCCCGATGTGGTTGATTGCATCGTTTTTTGGACAAAGAATCCCGAGCGGATGCTAAAGGAACTTTATTTGCTAGAGAATTACAATTTCTATTTTCAATTCACTATAACAGCATACGGACAAACCTTGGAACCAAATGTCCCCTCTCCAGAGAGAGTTATTTCTCACTTTCGGCAATTATCTCAGATGATTGGCAAGGAGCGGATAATTTGGAGATATGATCCCATTGTTTTAACACGTGATATGGATTTCAACTATCATATAAGGCAATTTACAAATGTGGCTGTCAAGTTAGCTGGACTAACAAATCGATGTGTGATCAGCTTTCTTGATCTTTACCAAAAAAGTATTAAGAATCTATATGGCATTCAACTCTCAAATGTTAACCATAAGGCAATGGGAGAGATTGCTAAGGCGCTCTCCCATATTGCAGGACAATATGGCATAAAGATCGTATCCTGTGCAGCAGAAACAGCA
>JAJZPZ010000076.1:0-4782 GCA_021847795.1 Nitrospirota bacterium | reverse complement strand
TCGGTATTCCCCACAGCAAATGTATTGATGATAAGCTGATCTCCGAAATAAGCGGCAAAGAGCTTGATATCGAAAAAGATAAATCTCAGAGAAAGGAGTGTAGTTGCGTTGCAAGCATAGATATTGGGGCTTACAATACGTGTAGCCATGGCTGCCTTTACTGTTATGCGACTTTTGACAGCAACCGAGTTAAGAAAAATCTTAGCCTTCATGAAAAGAAATCACCCCTTCTATTTGGAAATATTGGACCTGATGATAGAATAGTTGAAAGGAAAGTTGTATCTTGTTTTAGAGCGCAAACAAATTTCTTTCTTAATGGCAACTGAAGTCATCAAAACCACGCGCTTGGTATCTGCCTTGCCGTTCCAGCCCTAGCGCTTGGCGGCATTTTATTGCGATTTGGGGCATCATTGCTCCTTGGTGCTTTCTGGGTGGCGTTTCTGTGCCTGAGCATCTTGCTAAAGCAGATCGCCGTTCGCACCGGCGCCCCCTTGATCTTCAATGTGGCGAAGTACTTGATTGATAGTGTCAAGAATCTTTCGCACTTTTAAAGGCGGCCCTCAATCCGGCCCATGCCTTAAGCTGCCAACGCTGCTTCCTCCTCAAGCCGGTCCATTTTCAAGTATTGCTTCATTCCCCATTTTGTTCCCGCAATATGTCTGAGCCGTGCAGATACAAGCATCAATGCAGAATTGCCGTCCGGGGATATTGTGGGAATTCTGCGGACACCTTATTTAATTAAGGTAACTGGCATAGAATTCGGTATGGATGTCCCCGGAATCCCTGTTTGGTAAAAGGCCAGCCAACAAATCGCTCCAGCGGACGCGGTAATGCCCGCGCCGCTGACTTCCAGCGTTAGTTGTGAATATTGCTCTCCGCGGGAACGTTTATAAATAGCATCCGAGATTATTAACCGCCCGAATTCACACTTTACCGGGCATGTTTGAGACTGATTACTTTTACTCCTGCAGTAAAATCTCCAGCAGCCTGTCGAGTTCATCGAGGGAATAATATTCGATCTCGATTTTTCCTTTTTTGTCCTTATGCTGGATTTTTACCTTTGTCCCGAGCGCGCGCGTGAGTTTGTCTTCGAGGTCCGCCACTTCGGGCAGGCGCTCCTTTTTCTTTTTCGGTTTCGCCTGCACAGGTTCGGAAAGCTTTTTGCAAAGGGCCTCCGTGGCCCTCACGCTGAGACCGTTTTTTATGATCTCACGTGCGGCCTCGATCTGTTTCTGCCTTCCTTCGATCGAAAGGATTGCCTTGGCATGTCCCAGGGACAAACTCATGTTGTTCACCATGGCCTTGATCTCATCGGGCAGCTTGAGGACCCTCAGATAGTTTGCTATGGTTGCCCTGTCCTTGCTCACCCGCTGCGAAAGCGCCTCCTGGGTAAGGTTGAATTCCTTGAGAAGCCTTTGCAGGGCATCTGCGGTCTCTATGGGGTTGAGCTCTTCGCGCTGGATGTTCTCTATGAGCGCGATCTCTATGGCGTCCTGTGAGGACACGTCTTTGATGAGTGCGGGGATTTTTGTGAGCCCCGCAATATGGGATGCCCGCCACCTCCGCTCCCCGGCAATAAGCCTGAAGGAGCCGTCCCCGGTGCGGGTGACGATAATGGGCTGAAGCACTCCCTTTTCCTTTATGGAAGCGGCAAGGTCTTTCAAGGCTTCGTCCCTGAAAACCTTTCTCGGCTGATGTTCGTTGGGCAGAACCTTGCCGATATCTATCTTAATGACTTCATCCCCCCGTTCGGGGAGCAGGGACTCAAGTCCTTTGCCGAGTGCCGTTTTCATTCAAAATCTCCTTTGCAAGTGATAGATAACTCTGGGCGCCTTTTGACCTGGCGTCATAGAGGATCGCGGGCTTGCCGTGGCTGGGGGCTTCTCCAAGGCTTACGTTCCTGGGAATCATGGTCTGGTACACCTTTTCTTTAAAGAACTTCTTCACTTCCTCCACGACCTGGCGGGCAAGGGTGTTCCTGGCATCGAACATGGTAAGCAATATCCCCTCGATGTCCAGGGTCGGGTTGAAAGATCCCCTGACAAGCTTCAGGGTCCTTGATAAGAGGCCTAGCCCTTCCAGGGAATAATACTCGCACTGCACCGGGACGATCACGGAATCAGCGGCAACGAGACCATTCAGGGTGAGCAGCCCCAGTGAAGGCGGGCAGTCGATAAAGATGTAACGGTATTTGTCCTTGATCCGCGCAATCTCGTTAAGAAGGATTTTTTCTCTTCCATCCCTTTGTACCAGCTCTACTTCTACGCCCAGGAGGTCTATGGTGGAAGGCACGATATAAAGGTGGGGCACTATAGTCTCTGTGATTACCTCTTCGATCGGGAACCTGCCCGTATACACATCATAAAGGCTCTTATGAATCGCGTCCCTGTTGATGCCGAGGCCGCTGGTAAGATTGCCCTGTGGGTCTGTGTCAATGACAAGAATGTCTTTTTCAGCAAGGGCAAGAGAGGCGGAGAGATTTACCGTTGTCGTTGTTTTCCCCACTCCACCCTTTTGGTTGGCTATAACTATTGTTTTTCCCATAGAGTTGGTATTTTATCATTTTCCAGGAAGTTATTCCTATCAGCGGCTTTTCGCAGGAAATTCAAGCGCCGCGGCCTTGCATACCAAAAAGGAAGCCTTCCGGTGGTCTGTCACAGATGAAATTAAAGAATTCCGTAGTAACCCCTCCCAACCTCCCCTTAACCCAAGGGGAAGAACTTATTCCCCCTCTTAAGGTAAGAGGGGGTGAGGGGGAGTTATGATTCCCCACATTTCAACCGTGACTACGTACTCGTTGTTTGCGGTTTGATGCCCGGGATTTGCCGTGCCTAGGGAATGTTTTTCATGAAGTCTATCCAGATCGGCAGTGCTGCCTGTGCACCGGCCTCTTTAGGTCCGATGGGTTTGTGATTGTCCCTTCCGACCCATACGCCGACTACCAGCCGGTCGTCGAATCCGACAAACCATGCGTCGGAAAAGATATTCGTTGTCCCTGTTTTTCCGTAGACAGGCCTTGTAATTTCTTTCGCCCTCCGGGCTGTACCGCTTTCTACAACCGCCCCCAGGAGGTCTTTCATTTTATCAACAGTCTCCTGGGACAGGACTTCCTCGGACGATGAGAGGGGTTCCTCAATGGACACCCCTTCCCTGTTGAGGATTCTGTCATAGGCAATCGGCCCGATCCTCCTGCCTACGGAAAGCACCCCGTATGCGGCTGTAAGATCGAGCAGGGTGACATCCGAGGCGCCCAGGGCAAGGGGCAGATAAGGCTGGAGCGTGCTCTTTATCCCGCACTTTTTTGCAAGTTCGATAATATCCGGGACCCCTACATCATGGGCAAGGCGAACGGCAGCAGTGTTTAAGGAAAGGGCAATGGCGGTTTTGAGCGAAACAGGACCGTGATATTTGCCGTCATAGTTTTTGGGGGACCAAACCGCGCCGGGTTTTGAGCCGGGGAACGAGATAGGCTCATCGAGCACGGTGTCCTCAGTGGACATTCCCTTTTCAAGGGCAGTAGCGTATACAAAGGGCTTGAATGCCGAGCCGGGCTGCCTCAGGGCCATTGTCGCCCTGTTGAACTGGGTTTCCCAGAAGTCATTCCCGCCGACCATGGCTTTGATCTGCCCGGTCCTTGGATCAATGGCGACCAGTGCGGCCTGGATCCCGGGCCTCACGCGTTTTTCGATTGCCTTTATCCCGTTTTGCACCGCGCTCTCAGCGATCTTTTGCAGGGTATAGTCAATTGTGGAATAGACCTTGAAACCCGATGTGTATATTTTATCTCCGTATTGGGCCTCGAGCTGCTGCCTCAGGAACTCCACAAAATACGGCGCCTCATACTTTCTGTTGTGGGGCGCAGTGGGCAGGGCCTCGACATTCGCCCTTTCATATTCCCCGGCGGATATGAACCCGTTTGTAAGCATCTTTTTAAGGACCAGCTGCCGCCGCGTCCAGGTCCTGCCGGGATTTCTGAAGGGAGAATACATGGTCGGGGCTTTCTGAAGGCCCGCGAGCATGGCTGCTTCGGCAATGGACAGCTCATTTACGGACTTCCCGAAATAGGTCTGAGCTGCCGCCTCAATACCGTAGGCCCTTGCGCCGAAATAGGCCTTGTTCAGGTACATGCCCAGTATTTCGTCTTTTGTGTATTTTTTCTCTATCTGCACGGAAATAACGGCCTCTTTAATCTTCCTGGCAATGCTTTTCTCCGGTTTGAGGAAAAGCATTTTCGTCAATTGCTGCGTAATCGTGCTGCCGCCCTCTACAATGCTCTGTGCAGCGACATCCCGGTAGAGGGCCCGCAGAATTCCGATGAAATCAACTCCGGAATGGGAATAGAAGCGCTGGTCCTCAATGGCGATAAATGCATTTTTAACGCGGTCGGGAATATTGTAGTGCTGTATGAAATTTCTTCTCTCCAGGTAAAATTCAGCGAGGATTTGCCCGTCTGTTGAATAGACAAAGGTGGATTCGATAGGTGTATAGCTTTCGAGAGATTTTATTTCAGGAAGATCGGAGAGGCTCCAGTAAACGACCCCCCCGAGGGCACCGACACACATTGCAAGGAGGGCTGCTAATATGAAACGCGACCATCTCGACAAAGACATGGAGATATTATAGCAGCAATGAACAATATCTTGAAAAGTCCGGCAAGGGCATTTGTGCAGGCATTGAAAAGCCCCGGGTTTCAGGGGCCTGATTTCTTACGGGTGGAAGGAATGATCCGCTCTTTTACCACCACCCATACGGGCGTGGTCCCCATCCTCTCCAAAACGGATC
>JAJZPZ010000075.1 GCA_021847795.1 Nitrospirota bacterium | reverse complement strand
CTATTTCTTTTTTGTATTTTTGTTCTTGGTTTTTGGGTTTTGTTTGCCGCATGGGTATTATATCACTAAAACCTATCGCCCTCAATGAGCTGATGGAAGCCGGCTCAATGGGCTGATGGAAGCCGGGTGTAATTTATGCTAAGATGAAGCAGGCACGGCAATTGCCGGCAGGACGTATCGCCCTTTCTCTTATAAGGAGTCTGCGATGATCATAGGCGTTCCGAAAGAAATCAAGACAGAGGAATACAGGGTGAGCGTTACGCCTTTCGGCGCAGGTGAACTGAAAAAAGACGGCCATACGATCCTTGTTGAGCGGGGGGCCGGCGAAGGGAGCGGATTCCCTGACAGCGACTATCTCAAAGCCGGCGCCGATATTTCGGACAGGGACTCTTTATTCGGAAAGGCAGACCTTATAGTAAAGGTGAAAGAACCCCTTCCCGTTGAATTCGGCCTTATACGGGAAGGACAGGCGCTTTTCACTTTCCTTCACCTTGCCCCGAACCGCCCGCTTACCGAACTGCTGCTGGCAAAAAGGGTGACTGCCCTCGGATATGAAACATTGCAAAAAGACGGCGCCCTCCCGCTCCTTGCGCCCATGAGTGAAATAGCCGGGAGAATGGCGCCTCTTGTGGGCGCCTGCTATCTCCAGAAAATACACGGCGGCAACGGCACGCTGCCTATGGGCGCCTGGGGGGTTAAACCCGCGCAGGCGTTGATTCTCGGGGCCGGCGTAGTAGGCACGAATGCGGCCCGTATCTGTCTCGGCCTTGAGATGGACACGGTAGTCCTGGACAAAGATGATGGAAAGCTGCGGAGAATAGACGAGCTGTTTATGGGAAGGGCAAAGACATTGCCGCTTGAGGCATATACCGTTTCAGAGGAGGTCCGGCATGCTGATATTACCATCGGCGCCATCCTTGTGCCCGGCGCGAAAACTCCCGTGCTCATAACCAGGGATATGCTGAAAGGCATGAAGAAGGGCTCCGTGATAATTGATGTTGCCGTAGACCAGGGGGGATGCGTGGAAACGGCAAGGCCGACTACCCATGATGACCCTGTCTACGAGATTGACGGTATTATCCATTATACGGTAGCAAACATGCCGGGCGCATATCCACGGACCTCAACACTGGCCCTGACAAATTCGACCTTTCCTTACATCAGGACACTGGCCCGGAAAGGCATTGAGAGGACAATCACCGATCCCGTATTGAAAAGCGCATTGAACACGCACCAGGGGAAGATAACGAACCAGGCGCTTGCAGATTCATTGGGCATGAACCTGTAACAGGTTCATAAGGAAGTCGCCCCTGAAAGATGGATTACGGAGCTACGTCTGCATATACCAGGGAACTTCCGTCGGTTTTTTAAAGCCGCAGAGCTTGTAGATATAGTCGCTCATCTGTTCGGCAGTGAAAGGCCTGACAAGAATACCGCTGACTACTTTTGATTGCACAAGGCTGATTATCTCTTCTTTCGTAGTCCCGGCTGAGACGATAAGCAGAATTTTCAGCTCAGGTTTGTCTCCCTTGATCTGCTTTGCAAAATCAAGAGTTGATTCTTCTCCGATCGTGGAATCCAGGATAACGGTGCAGCAATCATCAGTATCTGCCAGCACCATACCGAGCTGCTTGGTATTATCCAGATATCTTGTGCTGATCTTGCCCTCAAACTCCTTCAAGGCCCAGCTTATGGGATGGGTAAGATCCTTCTTTACACACACAAGAACCGTCTTCTTCGCCATTATAGCCTCCGAAAAAACTTAATACGTTATACCATTCCCTTACCGCTCAAAAACAGGCCGCACTTCATATCGGTTTCCATGATGTGGGTTGTCCACCAGTCTTTCAGAAAGGCCAGGACACTTTCCCATTTCAACGCTTAAAATGAGTGCTCCTTGCCTGGAAATACGCCGCTTTCGACTTCTTCCTTGTACTTCCTGACTGCACTCAGGGCGTCCCCTTTCAAATTCGCGTATTTCTTCACGAATTTCGGCACGAACCTGTCAAACAACCCGAGCACGTCATGGATAACCAGCACCTGCCCGTCACAGGAAGGCCCTCCGCCGATGCCTATAGTAGGGATCGACAGTTCCCCGGTTATCTGCCCGGCAAGGTCTGCGGGAATCGCCTCAAGAATAAGGGCAAAGGCGCCGGCATTTTCCATTATCTTTGCATCCTCGACCAATCTCTGTGCCGCTTCATCCGTCCGCCCCTGGACTTTGTAGCCGCCCATCCTGTGGATCGCCTGCGGGGTCAGCCCGATATGGGCCATCACCGGGATCTCGCACCTTGTCATGGCCTCAACCGCTTCCGCCACCTCCCGCCCCCCTTCAAGCTTCACTGCCTGCGCGCCGCCCTCCTTCAGGAACCTTCCGCCGTTCCTGACCGCATCCTCTTTGCTTATCTGGTAAGAGAGGTAAGGCATGTCCCCGATGACCAGGGCATTCTTTGCCGCCCTTGAAACCATACGGGTATGGTATATCATTTCATCCATGGTAACAGGGAGCGTATTCTCCAGGCCCTGAACAACCATGCCGAGGGAGTCGCCGACAAGGACAACATCTATTCCTGCCTCGTCGACGATCTGCGCAAAGGGATAATCGTAGGCGGTGATCATCGTGATCTTCTTCTTGTCGCGCTTTCTCTTCAGCAATTCCTGTATAGTCATCTTCGCCTGCATGTTGTCCTCTGCCTTTGAATGAAATTACCACTATTATGGCACAAACATTTTAAAAAACAAATCCTAAATTCTCAAACCCGCTGCACAATAAGGCAGCGGGTCAGTTTGCAGGAAAGATCTTTCCGGCGATACCTTTAAAAGTTTTGGGCAACCCCGTTTATAGCCTTACTGGAAAACCACCTCTCTTCTCCAGTACAGCTGGAATGGCCCGGTGAAGAACAATGTCTTTCATCGCATTGGAAAGGCTTTCAGGCAGACTGACCCGCTGCCGACACCCACACCGGCAGATACAGGCGGGCAGGGAAGGAAGATATGGCTCAGAGTCTTTGGGAAATGCGATAAAGGAAATATTTGGGCGCCTGTTTCATCTGTACAAGACAAAGGTGGTGCAGTAATTACCTTTATATGGTGGGAGGGCCCGGCTCTAAGGAATCGCTTCCCAAAGACTCTGAGCCATATCTTCCTTCCCTGGGGTGATCGAAGGGGGATTGATCAAGACTAAGAGGCACACTACTCCCCTGGTAGAGTGGTTGCTTTAGTTTTAGAATGACGGCCTTATGGCCTTCAGGTTCAGCTGCAGGTATCTCCCGCCGTCCCATTCGTTGATAGTGGGGATGAAGGCCGCATCTATCACGGTGTTCGCTTCAACAGTGTTGAGCAACTTCCCGAAATCGAAACCTATGCTGTCCACCCTCCGCCCATTCTGCCTTAAATGCATTTTCAGGTGGTTGTTTCCGACAATTCTCGGCTGCACCACCTCGAGGCCCTTTGCCCCGAGGACCGGCTCGCCGTTGCTGCAGCCGAAGGGTTCAAGCTTCGCCAACTCCTCTACAAGCTCAATGCTGATATCGGCAATATTCACCGCCGCGTCAATAGAGAGGACAGGCACAAGATCCTCCTCCGACAGGGTGTCCGTGACCGTTCGGGAGAGCCTTTCCCTGAACTCCCCTATCTTCTCGACATCAAGGCTCAGGCCTGCGGCCTGCTTGTGTCCCCCGAACCGCTTCAGCACATCCATGCAACCGCTTAACCCCCGGTGCAGGTCAAATTGCGGAATGCTGCGGCCCGACCCCTTCGCAGTGCCGTTTTCTATGGAGAGGACAATGGCAGGCTTATTGTATCTCTCGGCAAGCTTTGATGCCACTATGCCGACGACACCCACATGCCAGCCCTCGGAAGCAAGGACGATTGCGCCCAGGGCCGTATCCATTTCACCCAGCATGCCGGTTGCCTCGTTATAGACCGACTCCTCGATTTTCTGTCTTTTACCGTTCAGGTCGTTCAGCCGGCGGGCCAGCGCACCGGCCTCGCTTTCAGAGCGTGTAGTCAGCAGGCTGACCGCATCAGCGGCATTCGCTATCCGGCCTGCGGCATTTATACGCGGGATCATCGTGTAATAGAGAGAGGACATCCTGAAAGCATCCTGCCTGATGCCCGCCGCTTCCTTCAGGGCCCTGATGCCCAATCTCTGCCCCGAGTGTATGAGCTTTGCGCCTTCCTTCACGATAATCCTGTTGTCGTCGATGAGAGGCACCACATCAGCAGCAGTCCCCATTGCGGCGAGATCCAGGAACTTATGAACGATGTCCCAGTTATTTTCGAACAATCCCTGCAGGAGCTTAAACGCAACTCCGGCCCCTGATAAGTTCAGGTTGCCTGCTGCAGAATTGAGGATCTTCGGATTCACAATTGCCAGGGCTTCCGGCAGAATGAAGGAGGAAGTATTTTCCGGCAACTCGTTACTCGTTACCGGCAACTTGTTGCTATCTTCCCTCAGCGGCTCATGGTGGTCTGTAATCACAACGTCGATTCCCTCCGCGTTCGCACGCTGAACAGCCTCGAAAGAGGTGATACCGCAGTCCACGGTAATAATGAGCCTGGCCCCTATCTCCTCTGCTTTCTCAACGCCGGCGATACCGAAACCGTAGCCGTGTACGATCCTGTCAGGAATAAAATAATGAACATCCAGGCCGAACTCCCTCAATCCCTCGACCATGATTGCAGTTGCGGTAACCCCATCGGCGTCGTAATCACCACAGACAAGCACCCGCTCGCCGGTGTTCCCGGCGTTCTTTATTCTGTCGAGCGCTGTTTTGAAACAGGGCAAATCAAAAGGATCTGACAGCTTTCCGATATCGGGATTAAGAAACGAGGCAAGTTGTTCAGGGGTTTTCAGTCCCCGGTTGATCAATATCCTTGCAACGGTGGGAGATACAGAGGCAATCTTTGCCACATATGCTACATACTCGGGATTGGTCTTATTTACTACCCACTTGCATGTCGAGCCGTCAAGCGCCATAGGTCAAGCAATTCTCCCTGAATGTCCGATCTGCAGGACCCCTGTAATCCCGGTACGGTTCAGGACAGCTTCACCGGGAGCGATGGCACGCAAGGGCATGCAAATTCACTTCTTGGCTGCGGCTCTCTCGGTACGGACCGGTTTCGCAGGGCTGCCCTTGCTGCTTTTTCTGCCGAGAAGTATCACTATCGGGCTTGCAACAAAAATAGAGGAATAGGTGCCGATAATCACTCCCAGCAGCATGGCAAGGGCAAAATCATGAATAACCTCCCCGCCGAACAGGAACAGCGCAAGGGAGGAGAAGAAGACCGTCAAAGAGGTTATTATCGTCCTTGAAAGGACCTCGTTGATGCTCCTGTTTACCACGGCATCTACAGGTTCCTTTAAATACCGTTTCATGTTCTCCCTTATCCTGTCGAATACCACAACGGTATCGGTAAGCGAGTAACCGGCGATGGTAAGGAGCGCACTCAAAAGGATCAGGTTGATTTCCTTGTTAAGGAGATAGAAGATTCCGAGCACTGCGAGGACATCATGGAAGGTCGCAATAGTGGCGCCGACTCCGAAGCGGAACTGGAACCTCCAGGCGATGTATCCCAGGATGCCGATTACAGAGACAATTATCGCCCACATGGAATCCTGCCGCAATTTCGAGCCGACCTTCGGCCCTATCTCGGTTGTCGAATCAACCACCGGCTTTTTGTCTGCAAACTTTTCAGAGAGAATTTGTGTGATCTTGTCCGAAGCTCCGCCCAGGTTCTCTTCCTGCTTTTTCACCCGTATGAGGATTTTGTTCTCCGTCGGCAGGTCCTGCAGGTCGAAATCCTTGAGCCCGCCCTGCTCAAGGGCTACTCTTACCTGATGGATGGGGACGGTCTGCGCAAATTTAATCTGGACCGCTGTTCCCCCGGCAAAATCGACCCCGAGGTTTGCATGCCCGAGGGCTATCTGTATTATTGCTACGATGCCGAGCAGTGCGAGTATGCCTGAAATAGTAAAAGCATAGGCCTTTTTGCCCATGAAGTCCACATTCGGATTTTTGATAAGTTCTCTCATATGCTTAACCCCTTTACTTCCTTTCTGGAATACATGATGTCAAAAACAGTCTTTGTGCCGATAAGCGCGGTAAAGAGATTGATGGCAACGCCGAGGCTCAGGGTGACTGCAAAACCCTTTATAGGTCCTGTCCCGAACTGGAACAATACTGCAGCCGTTATCAGGGTCGTTACATGCGAATCGAATATGGTCCAGAACGCCTTGTGGTATCCCCCGTCAACTGCCGCCCGCGCGCTCTTCCCGCTCCTCAGTTCTTCCCTCATCCTCTCGAACATAAGGACGTTGGAATCAACAGCCATACCGACAGCGAGAATAACACCCGCGATGCCGGGCATGGTGAGAGTAGAATTCAGGGCAGCCATTGCCCCCATCAGGAGGACGATGTTCAGCACAAGAGCAAAATCGGCAACAACGCCTGACAGCCTGTAATAGAAAATCATGAAGAGGACAACTAGGAGCGTGCCGACGAGCCCGGCCATTTTGCCCGCCTCTATCGAGTCCCTTCCAAGGGATGGGCCGACCGTGACATTCTGCAGGATTTTAACAGGAGCAGGGAGGGCGCCCGCCCTCAGCACTATGGCGAGGTCTTTGGCCTCCTCCATTCCGAAACTCCCTGTAATCTGCGCGTTGCCTCCGCCTATTCTTTCCTGGATCACCGGGGCGGAATAGATATTGTTGTCCAGGATAATTGCAAGTCTCTTCTTTACATTCTGGGCGGTTATATCTTCAAAGATCTTTGCGCCCGCGCTGTTGAACGTTATCGATACATAGGGCTCGTTAAACCTCTGGTCTATATTCACCTTCGCCTCTGTGAGCAGGTCCCCGGTAAGCAAGACGTCTTTTTTGATAAGCATCGGCCTTTTTGTGACAACGCCGGTCTCTTTATTCGCAATCCTCTGGAACAGGATCTCGTCTCCCGGCGGTATTTTATCCTTGAACCTGTCCAAAAGGGCGGTTTCCTCTCCGGGCAATATGGAAGGCGGCAATTCAGCAGCAACAGGCGAGTCATCGTCGACCAGTTTGAATTCCAGCTGCGCCGTCTTCCCGATGATCTCTACGGCCCTTTTGGGGTCCTTTACTCCCGGAAGCTGCACAACGATTTCATTCTCTGCCTGCCGTTGAATTGTAGGTTCAGCCACGCCGAACTGGTCTACCCTGTTCCTTATAATTTCCAGGACCTGATCAGTAGCAGTATCGCGTATTCTCTGTTTTTCCTTATCGGACAGCTTATATCTCAGGACATCCTTGCCCTCAACCATTGTCAGCGCCGGATATGTTTCCTCCACGATCTTTCTTACATCCATAGTGGCAGGAGTTATCGCAACAGTCAGGTCCTCCTTTTTAGCGCTGGCCTGGATCTTCTTCCTTTCAAATATGCCGTTCAGGGCAGAGGCCGTCCTTTCCGTGGCTATCTCCACGGCCTTCTCCCCCTCAACCTCGAAAACAAGATGCAGCCCTCCCTGGAGATCGAGCCCCATGACTATGCCTTTGTTGGGCATATTCTTCTTCCACCAATCCGGCATGCTTTGAAATGCCGGGGTGTTGGGTAAAAAGAATACTACGGCAATGATCACCGTCACAGCAATAATTGCGATTCTCCAGAGAACACCTTTCTTCATTTACCTATCATCCTCCACGCTGAAATTCTCAATTCTTTTATCTTAACTCCAAACAAACCATGAATTCCACCAGGCAAAAAGCCGGGGCCGGTATTGTTCAATCCTTATTCTCCGTCCTTATGCTCCGCCTTGCTCCCCGGCGGTACGGGCCGCCCTTTTAATCCTCATCCGAAGCAGGCCGCACCGTTGCGATGTATCCTTTGCCATACTTCACCTTTACATTTTCAGCTATTTTGATAACCACCGTGTTGTTGCCCACGCTGTCAACGACACCGTAAACTCCCCCGGCTGTTATCACTTTGTCGCCCTTTTTAATGTTATCCAGCATCTGTTTGTGTTCTTTCGCTTTTTTCTGCTGCGGCCTTATAAGCAAAAAATAGAAAACAACAAATATCAGAACTAAAGGAAGCAGGCTTCCAACCATTCCCTGGATTCCGCTCGGCTGCCCCCCGCCTTGCGGAGCAGGACCCATTGCATACGCATCAGCAACAAAATTCAATAAAGATGTCATCGTTCGCCTCCTGTGTTCCCGATAAATTAACAGCTCTGCTATTTCCGGAGTCTCTAAAGATTTTAACTTATATATTAACAACCTTAGAGAAAAATCTCAAGGCTTAAAGACAGATATCAGGGGATAGGCAAAGGAAAACGCCCGGGCGCCTGCATCTCAGGCCGGCGCAACCGGAAAACATGCTGTTTTACCGTCCGGCTGACTTCCGGAAGGCCCGGGACTTTGCTAAGGATACAAGATATCCACCAGATATTTTTTGAAAAGCTCAAGGCCTTTCCTGTGCTCCGGAGACAATTCATAATCGAGTTTGTTCCAATAAGAAATGATCTCCTCCTCCGACAGGAACGCCTTCATCGGAGCATGCCGTGCAATCTCCGGAAGGTTCCTGAGGGCAATGAGCTTTGCCCTGTTCAGGTCATCGGCAAATTTCTTCAGCAACTCCAACCGTGCGTTGTCGCGGTAAAGGCCTTCCCTTACAATCCAGAGTGCAAAGACAAAGGGCAAGCCGGTACGCCGGTACCATATGTCTCCGAGATCGTAAGACAGTAACGAGTGACAAGTGACGAGTAACGAGTCTCCGGATTCTCCTTTAGTCTTTAACTTGTAACTTGTAACTTGTGACTTGTTACTGTCTTTAGAGTTACTGTTTACTTGTAACTTGTCACTGCCTTTTCCGGCTTTTAAGGCATCGTCGCCGATCAGCAGGTAGGCGTCCCCTCCTGCCTTCTCAGGGTCTCCGGCGGCCTGCAAGGCGCATTGTATCCCGTAAAACTTCCTGAAAATGATATCGAGCAGGGCAACGGATGTCTCTGATTGCGAAGTGACCTTTACCACGGAACCATCCAGCTGTTCAATAGGTTTTTTGCTGAACAGGAAAATACTCCCCACAGGCCCCCGGGAACTGACGGAATTCCCTTCGATGATGCGGTAGTCCGCGGGGTTCCTGAGATATTCGATCGATGATGAAGAGCTTACATCCAGTTCCCCATCGCGGAGCATGCGGTTCGCCTTTGAAGGGACGCCTTCCACAAACTCGTAGGATGAGCAATCGCATTCCGTCTCCAGGGTATGGAAAATCGGGAAGAGGTTCGCGTAGGGTATTCTTCCTATTCTGAGCTTCAGGGTCTTCAACCTTTGATTACCCCCATGGGACGCAGCCGCGCCACTTTCCTTGAAATCCCCGCCCTATGCACGACATCCACGACATTGGAGATATCTTTGTATGCTTCGGGCATCTCCTCGGCAAGGGTCTCCCTTCCCGCGGACCTGACAATAATACCCCGGTCTTCCATTTCCCTCCAGATGGCGCGTCCCTTTGCCTGCCGTATTGCCTGGTGCCTCGACAGCATCCTGCCTGCCCCGTGGCAGGTAGAACCGAAGGTCTCAAGCATCGCCTTTTCCGTCCCGACAAGCACAAAAGATGCCCTCCCCATGTCACCGGGGATCAGCACGGGCTGCCCGAGGTCCCTGTATACCGCGGGCAGTTCTGGGTGTCCGGGCGGGAACGCCCTGGTACTGCCTTTCCTGTGCACAATCAGCTCCCTCTTTTGCCCATTTACCTGGTGCTCCTCTATTTTAGCTACATTATGGGCGACATCGTAAACAAGCGACATCCCCAGGTCCTTTGGGGAGAGGCCGAGCATCGACATAAAGACCTCGCGGGTCCAGTGCATGAGACATTGCCTGTTGGCCCACGCGTAATTCGCAGCCGCCTTCATCGCAGCAAAATAGTCCTGCGCCTCAGGGCTGTGAAAAGGAGCGCAGGCAAGCTCCCTGTCCGGGAGCTCAATGCCGTATTTCCGCGCGGCCTTACCCATCACTTCCAGAAAATCGGTGCACACCTGATGCCCGAACCCCCTTGAGCCCGTATGAATCATAACGGTTACCTGCTCCTCGAAAAGCCCCAGCGCGCCGGCAGCGGCCTCATCATATATCTGATCTACATACTGCACTTCGAGGAAGTGGTTCCCGCTGCCCAAGGTACCCTGCTGCGCCTCTCCCCTGTCATAAGCCTTTTTGCTGATAAGAGAAGGATCAGCGCCCTCAAGATATCCTCCGGATTCAATCCTTTCAAGGTCAGACAGCTCGCCATAGCCTTTCTCCACTGCCCAGCGTGCGCCTTTCAGCAGCACCTTCCCGGCGTCCGCAGGGCCAAGCCTTATTCTCCCCTTTGAGCCGACACCGGAAGGTATTTCATTATAAAGAAGACCTGTCAGCTCCTTCATCTTCGGGAACAGGAAATCCCTCCTGAGATTGCTCCTTAAAAGCCGCACCCCGCAGTTTATATCGTAGCCCACGCCCCCGGGAGAGATGACCCCTTCTTTGATGTCAAAGGCAGCCACACCTCCTATGGGAAAACCGTATCCCGTATGTATGTCGGGCATTGCCAGGGACGCGCCCACTATCCCCGGCAGCGATGCGACATCGGCAACCTGCTCTATAGCGCCTGGTTCCAGTGCCCCTTCCAGGACCTTGTCAACATAAATAATTCCCCGGGTCCTCATCCCGGGCTTGTAGTCCCCCGGAACTTCCAGCCTGTTCTCATCTATTCTTTTCAGCGTCGCAATTGCCATTCCATACCTCCGCATATCAGAAAACAGATGTTACCCGGCTTCAGCCTGCCATTATATATCAAAAACAACAGCCGCTTCCCATGTACCGTTTACCTCTTCCACTTTTATGTCGTGGTATGTAGCAGCCTTTATCAGCAGCTTCCGCTCATGCCTTTCCGGATCAAATTCCTCACCATACACCCGTGCCCTGAGAAAAGATGACCGGGAGGGAATGAACGCATCCATGCGGATCCTCTTGCCGATAAAGCCGTTGGTGTCGAATTGGCAGACCAGTTCGTTCAGAAAGTTGACCAGCAAACTCTCAAGAGAATCTCCTTCAGCTTCTACTGTCAGGTCCTGCTTTTCCCTGATTTTGTCCATATCCGTGATCAGGCTGTACATGCCGATACCGGCATTAACGAACGCCTCGCCGCAGCTTTTCCCGTAGGCCCGTATCCCCGCATCACCCGCTATGTCCAGCACTTCGAAATCCATAATAAATAATATCACACCTGAATCTTTAGGCAGACATTATTAACAAGGATGGAAGGTGTGCCGAAAAGCCGTTCATTGCGATACCTTGTTGCCGAACCCTCCAGCCATATAAAGGCAATTTCAGTATTACCTGTCCCTTAAACAGAAAAACAGGCCATCCCGATAACCTCATCGCGTTGTGAATGGCTTTTCGGCACACCTTCCATTCATAGTTGCGGCTTGTGATCACGGGCAGGCTCACCTCTTCCCCATATCTGCTATAATTTGATCAGGACATCGCACTCACGCCGAAGCACGACAATATAACCCCGGTCTTTACTCATCTCACCGGAGCCGGAAAAACATTCCATGGTTACCTTCAGAAGAATATTCGCTTTTTTAGGGCCGGGCTTTGTAACAGGGGCTTCGGATGACGACCCCTCTGCGATTGCGACGTACTCACAGACAGGAGTGCAGTTCGGCTATGTCCAGCTCTGGACCGCGCTGTTCTCCTTTCCTTTCATTACCGTAATCCAGGAGACTGCCGCCAGGATAGGGATGTATACAGGGAAGGGCTTGTCCGGAGTGGTGAAGGAGTATTACCCGAAGCCCCTGCTCTACATCACTGTCTTTCTGCTTATCCTTGCAAACGTCGTAAATCTGGGGGCCGACCTGGGCGCGATGGCTGCTTCCGCACAATTGCTCCTTGCCCTCCCCTTTCCCCTTTGGCTCCTCATTATGGGGATCGTCATAGTGTCGCTTGAAATACTTTCCACATACAGGACATATTCGAAGTTCCTTAAATACCTGGCCTTTTCCCTGATGTCATATTTCTTTACAGCGCTCATAGTAAAGCAGGACTGGAGGGAAATCGCTTTTTTCACTCTTGTCCCGCACCTTTCCCTTGACAGGGAATTCATCCTGAATATCGCAGCGCTTTTGGGGACCAGGGCTTCTCCATATATGTTCTTCTGGCAGCCGAGCCAGGAAGTCGAGGAAGAGATCGAGCAGGAAAAATTCAAAGCCCCCGGGAAAGAGGCTCCGGAAATATCCGGAGAGGACATCTCAAGGATGCGCGTAAACACCATTATGGGTATGTTCTTTTCCAATTTCATCATGTTCTTTATCATGATCACCACGGCCTCTACGCTGGGCATCCGGGGGCTCGCCACGATTGAAACAGCTGACCAGGCCGCACAGGCGTTGAAACCGCTTGCAGGAGATTTGACCTTTTTCCTGTTCGCTGCCGGTATCATAGGAACAGGCCTTTTGACGGTGCCGATCCTGGCCGGCTCTGCCGCATATGCCCTTTCCGAGACATTTGGCTGGGAGGCCGGCTTAAACAAGACCTTCCGCCAGGCCCATGGCTTCTACGGCGTTATAATAGCCGCTGTTGCTTTAGGGTTGCTGATAAACCTGACTTCCGTGCGGCCCTTCCGGATGCTTTACTATGCCGCTGTCCTGAACGGCATTGTGGCGCCGCTGCTCATGTTCATCATCATGCTGGTGTCGAACAACAAAAAGATCATGGGCGATTGCACAAATTCCCGCATCCCCAACATCATAGGCTGGAGTGTAACCGTTGCGGCAGCCGCCATTGCAGGAGTTCTGGTTGCTTCGGCTTTTTCCGTCAACTAAGGAGAATTCAAATGGGGAATTGGCCTGTCTTATAGATTAACCTTTCAATGAAATGCGGTCCTCTTCAAGGTTTATAGTCCCTTTAAAGCAGCTTCCTCAAGGGTCATAAATTGGTCCACCTGATCTTTCATGGCAGCGGCCAGGTCCGCCAATGACAATATTCCGACCAGCTTACCGTTCTCTGTAATCGGCAATCTCATTATCTTTGCCCTGTTCATTATCCTTACAGCAGAATCGATATCGGTGTCCGCCTCTGCCGTTATAAGATCGGAACTCATAATGTCGCATACGCAGGTTGATCTGGGGTCCTTGCTTTCTGCTGCCACCTTCAAAGCAATATCCCTGTCGGTCACCATGCCTTTGAGCTTCTGGCCGTCCTCTACGATAATAATCGAACCGACGTTATGCCGCCTCATTTTTTCAGCAGCCTCTTGTACGGAAGAATGGTACTGGGCCGTCACCAGATTCTTTTGCATTACTTGTCTTGTCAGCATACCTGCCCTCCTTTTGCCAATCCCCATATCAAAAGTGTAGCGGAATAGGTTAGTTCAATCAAACATGGTAAAATGGATAATTGCGCAATTGTCCGGCAGCATCAGGGGCATACTAGATCCGGGCTTACCCGGGGAGAAACGAGCAGGAGGAGCATGATGACTTTTGCGGTAAGTGAAGAAAAAAACAAATGGCTTCAGCGCGCCATGGAAGAACTCGGGCTCTCGGAGGCCGACATTGAAGAGCATTTCGTGCGGTCAGGCGGCAAAGGCGGGCAGCATGTGAACAAGACCTCCACCTGTGTCTATCTCAAACATACTCCCACCGGCCTCGAGGTCAAATGCCAGGAGGACAGGAGCCAGTCCGTCAATCGTTTTCTTGCGCGGCGGGAACTCGTAGAGAAAATCGGGGCGCTGTCGGGCAGGCAGACGGCAAGCAACAGGGAACGGGACAGGAAGAGAAAACAGAAATCAAAGAGCAAAAAAAGAGCGCAGGCGAAGTATGCGCCCTGATCGTGGAGCAGCCGGGGGAAACAAAAAAAGGGCATCCCGGTACTTACTGTTTATAACCAAGAATAGCTATTCTCTGAAGTCTTATCAGCGGAAAGGGATGATCGTGCGCTTGGTTTATCACAGCAGCGGCCGGGTTATTTTCTGCTACGCTTTTTTATAGGTTGTACAATCTGCATGCCCGCTGTGTGACCCGACATTTATGTTGCCCGCATTGCATTCCAGGGACTCGTTGTACTTGCAGTCACTTTCCCTGCATGCGCCTACCCCTCCGATAACGTCCGAGGCCCCTCCCTTTTGGTTCATTTTCGTATAGGTGTCACAGAAAGCACATTCGGAATTTCCGACGGTAATAGCCAGGGTATGGCATTCTTTATTCATATTATAAGCGCAATCCGTCACCTCGCAGGCTGATATTTTAGACATGGTTTTAGGCATAAATCCTCCCTCATTTAAATCATCCCTTCCGCATAAGAAAAGTCTAACAAAACTGTCGCAGGTGTCAAGAAGAGGGAAATCTTGTTAGTGTCTCAGTTTGCCCCAAAGGCTTTACGGCGAGCCCTTTAAAAGTATTTCATACCAGGCTTATGGCCTGATTTGAAACCACCTGGGGAATTCCGGTACTACAAAACCTGGCCTGATATGAATATGTCCTTCATCGCATCAGAAAGGCTTTGGGGCAAACTGAGACCCTACCGAAATCTTTGCCGGTTTGACCGGCGGCTATGTACATACTACAGGAGCGCTTTCTTCTACTTACCCTTCCTTCCCGCCCACACCGGGATTCCTTTTTCATCTCTCAGGCGGACAGTTGAACCGTCCTTTATTACCTCTGCTGCAATAATAACCGGCTTGCCGGACATAGTCACCCGTGATCCTTTTACCTCGACCTTGTCCCCTTTTTCTATTTTGGTACCGAGCTTATCCATGTACCATGCAGGTCCGAGATGAACGGGAATGGTCTCCTTATCGGTTTTTACCAGCAGGTGGATGCCGTACGACATGCCTTTCATCGGCGCCACTTTGTTCACCGATTCCACGGTTCCCGATATGGTCTCTACCGTTGCCGGGTTGTACATGCGCTGGAATTTGGTTCCCATCCCCCAGCCCCCCATGCCACGGCCCTTGCCGCCGGCCTGGGCAAAAGCCGACGAAGCAAGCGAAAGCAACGATAAAACCAGACATGCAGTGATGATCCTCTTGACGGTCATACCCACCTCCATGAAATAAATTGCATTAGTACGCTGTCCCGAAAGACATTGCCCTGTGAAAAAAGAATTGCGGCAAACAAACACGCCCGGATTGTACACCGGCCATATTAACGAGGCTCTTTGATCTGTTTTTTCTTCAGCCTGTTCACAAGGTCCTGATAGGAGCCGGACCTTATTATCTCGTTAAACTGGGTCCTGTAGTTTGCAACCAGGCTCACTCCCTCGATAGTCACATCGTATACCAGCCACTTCGCGTCCTCTTTCATAAGCCTGTAATCCACCGGGACCTCGGT
>JAJZPZ010000261.1 GCA_021847795.1 Nitrospirota bacterium | reverse complement strand
CAATGCACATTTGGGACATCTCTGTTTTGAGCAGTGCCCGGCAAACCTGATAATCTCATCTTTGAGGATATTCCTGTTTTTGGGAACCACTCTCTGCTCTGCTTCCTTTTCTTTCCTCTGAATCTTATTTTGGACAAGTCTGATATTTCCCAAATGTGCATTGACGGCAGCGGCAATCTTTTTATTGCCGAGAGGAAAAAGGCTTTTTTCAGCTTATCTAATCACTCATTATGCATCACTCATCACCGTTTTTCAGGGCTCAGCAGGGAAACTCCTTCCAGTAAACCGCCCCACTCACTGATGATATGTCAGTACCCGGTTTTTTACCGGCCGGAGTCTGTTTTGCAGCGGGTCTGCTTATGGAATTCCCCTGTCTTTTTTATGGTATAATTGACTTTAATTGCTTTATCATTTAAATTAAAGAGCTTCAATAAGCCGGTGTTTAAAGGCGATTTATTTCTACTGGAGGAACAACATCAGACTGATAGCGAATGACGGTGCGGAACAAGAGATAGCAGCATCCGATTTGAAAAAACATATCGAGGCCGCAAAGGCCGTGGCAGTCAAAGTCAATGGAGAGTTTAAGGATTTCCAGTCCTTGGAATCCATTGATCCCCAATCAACGGTAGAGCTTGTCAACCCTGAGTCGAAAGAAGGGAAAGAAATCTACCGCCACAGCACATCGCATATCATGGCGCACGCCGTAAAGGAATTGTTCCCTGATGTGAAGTTTGCCATTGGGCCTGCAATTGACGAGGGCTTTTATTATGACTTCGACAGGGCCGAGCCCTTTACCCCGGAGGACCTGGAGAAGATCGAAAAAAAGATGAAGGAGATCATCAAGAGGAACAACCCCTTTGTCAGAAAGGCGCTCCCGAAAAGCGAAGCACTCGATCTTTTCAGCAAGGCGGGGGAGGATTACAAAGTCCAGCTCATTCAGGACATCCCCGATGAAACGGTCTCTTTATACGAGGAAGGCGGCTTTACCGACCTCTGCAGGGGCCCGCACCTTTCAAGGACCGGGAAAGTGAAGGCCTTCAAGCTCCTGAGCATTGCCGGGGCATACTGGCGTGGCGATGAAAAGAACAAGATGCTCCAGAGGATCTACGGGACGGCCTTTTTCACGAAGGAGGATCTGAAGGCGTACCTCGACTTTCTCGAAGAGGTCAGGAAAAGGGACCACCGGAAACTCGGCAAAGAGCTCGATCTGTTCAGCCTGAGCGAGGACATCGGTCCGGGGCTTATCCTCTGGCACCCCAATGGCGCGATCATCAGAAAGACCATCGAAGACTTCTGGAGAGAGGAGCACCTGGCAGCTGACTATAAACTGCTGTTTTCCCCCCACATCGCAAAGTTGAACCTCTGGCAGAGGAGCGGGCACTGGGATTTCTACAGGGAGAACATGTACTCCCCTATGGAAATCGATGAAGTGGCCTATGAAGTGAAGCCCATGAACTGCCCCTTCCATATCGATATTTACAAGAGTTCCATGAGGAGCTACCGGGAACTGCCCCTGAGATATGCGGAGCTCGGCACGGTGTACCGGTACGAGCGCTCGGGCGTTCTGCACGGACTCCTGCGTGTACGGGGCTTTACCCAGGACGATGCCCATATATTCTGCAGAGAGGACCAGATTGAGGGCGAGGTGCTGGATATCCTGGACTTCACCCTCTTTATACTGAAGACCTTTGGTTTTGAAAACTACGATATCTATCTTTCCACGAGGCCGGAGAAATATGTGGGGACGCTGGAAAACTGGGAGAGGGCAACCAATGCGCTCAAACAGGCCCTTGAGAAAAAAGGGCCGGCGTATATGGTGGACCCGGGTGAGGGCGTTTTCTACGGGCCGAAGATAGATATAAAGATAAAGGATGTATTGAACAGGGCATGGCAGTGCAGTACCATACAGGTGGATTTCAACCTTCCCGAGAGGTTCGACACGGTTTACCGGGGAAGCGACGGCAAGGACCACCGGCCCATTATGATCCATCGGGCGCTTATGGGCTCGCTGGAGAGGTTCTTCGGCATCCTTATTGAGCATTATGCCGGCATATTTCCCCTCTGGCTTTCCCCTGTGCAGGTAGCGGTGCTGACGATCTCCGAGAAGCAGGACGGGTATGCCGGGGAGATATTCAAAGCGTTCCGGAAAGCGGGCATACGGACCGAAATAAACCTGGAAAACGAGAAGATAGGATACAAGATCAGAGAGGCCACTCTCAAGAAAGTCCCTTACCTTGTCATAATAGGCGACAAAGAGGCCGCTGAAGGGAAGATAACGGTACGGAAGAGAAACGGCGAAAACATCGGGCCATTTACAACGGATGAATTTATAAGGATAATAGAAGAAGAAATACAAACGAAAAGTAACAAGTAACCTTATCAGTAACAAGTAACGAGTGACGAGTAACAAGCAAAGGATTCTTTTCTTTTAACTCGTTACTCATAACTTGTTACTGATTTTACGGAGGTGTGAACATAAGCAAAGATATCAGAGTTAACCAGGAGATCAGGACGAGAGAAGTAAGACTGATCGGCGAAGAGGGCGAACAACTGGGGGTCGTCCCCATCCAGGAAGCATTGAGGATATCAAGGGAACGGGGATACGATCTCGTCGAGGTTGCCCCGAATTCCATGCCGCCGGTTTGCAGGGTTATGGATTTCGGCAAGTACAAATACCAGATGAGCAAGAAGCATACGGCGCGGAAAACCATAGATGTGAAGGAAGTAAAGATAAGGCCCCAGATATCGGAACACGATCTCGATCTCAAGGTCAGG
>JAJZPZ010000260.1 GCA_021847795.1 Nitrospirota bacterium | reverse complement strand
ACCTGTGGTGAATAAGTTTTAATTCGGGGAAGCTCCGGGTCGTCCAGCCGAGCATGCTTGATTTCACCTCGTCAAGGGTATCCCATCCCGGCGCCATTATGAGCCCGCCTATAGCATTCCAGCATTCTTTCCTGTATATTTTGGTTGCGCCCCGGACATGGAAAAGCGGGTTCTTCTCAAGTAGCAGAGTGCCCTGGATATTGTGATAGATCACTCCTCCGCCAACCCCAAGTTTCGGCTCTTTCGTAAAGTTCTCAAAACATTTTTCAAAATATTGGGAATCGAACGTCAGATCACCGTCGAGCTTTACTATGAATTCCCATTCTTTTGACTTCAAAGAGTTATATCCTTCATAAAAAGCCTCTATTACTCCTCCGCCGGCCTTTCTGAATCCCCTGTTCTCTCTATGCAGAGGATGAATCCAGGCATACTTATTTGCATATTCATCGATTATTTCACCAGTTTTGTCCGATGACCCGTCATCCACTATCACCCATTCGACCGGCAGTATGGTTTGGCTGACCACCGAGTTGATGGTTTGCTCTATATACTGCTCCTCATCCCGGACCGGGGTTATGATAATGTATTTATTTTTCATATCGCCTGCTCTTTATGCCGTCCTGGATATTTTCCCCTTCAATGCCTTCACTATGTACTGCGGCCTGTACAGCCAGTCGTAGCCGCCATCGAGCTTTGCCTTGAAGAAACTTATGTCATCCATGGAATTTACCGGAATCCGTTTTAAGAAATATTTGTTGTCGTTTATCGTGGCAGTCCCGAGTCTCGTAGTGACACCGTTGCAATAGCCAAGCCTTTCAAGGGTCGATCTGAGGAAGGCGACAACCTCTTTCCGCTCTTCGGGGAAGGCATAGGGGTAGGAGAACGATTCTACCGGCGCTCCGATCCTGTCTTCAATCACTTCTTTTGATTGTTTCAGTTCCCCCTCTATTTCTTTTTCCTTAAGACGCTTCAACTCAGGATGGGACGCGGTATGGGAGCCGAACAATATCCCTTTGCCGTGCATCTCCCTTACTTCGGCCCAGCTCAGGCATTCCCTTCCCTTAAAAGGCCTTTTATTGTCAATAAAGTCGCTCGCCAGGAACATGGCGGCAGGGAAATTATATTTTTGAAGGACCGGGAACGCGTCGGTATAAAAATCTCTGAACCCGTCGTCAAAAGTAACGGCAACGAACTTATGGTTACCGGTTAACTGGTTACTGGTTAATTGGGTAACTGCATGTGAAAGACTGATAACGGAATAATCGTTGTCATGAAGATATTTCATGTGCTCCGCAAAGACATCAGGCGATGTGCACGTCCGGAAATAGGGATGAACAGACTCCTCGGCATCATTGGATATGCTGTGATACATCAGGATAGGAACATGCGCCTCGTCATGTAACCGCAGTCTTAGCGACAGTGGGTGGAAAAAATACAATGTGATAAATCTATCCAGCCGGGAAGGCATGTCGTCAAAAATTAGACACGGAGAGTACAGAGGTTGATTTTTTTTGATATATGAATAACTCCATGAATTCTGTTTTCTTAGTACGCTGCCAAACCTATTGCTGTGGTCATAGGCTCCCCTCCTTGGTTAAGGAGGGGCAGGGGTGGTTGGTGATGAACAGATGAGTTTTCAATCAATTACCACCCCGTCCTTCGGACACCCCTCCTGAAACAGGGGGGGAGCTATAGAGAACAATCTCAGTGTGCTCTGTGGTTAAGCCTTCCCGACCAGGTCATCCACAAGGTTAAAGTAGTCCGTTTTCCTTTCATCCCAGCTATTTTGTTTTATGTAGCGTGACGCGTTCCGGGCAAGACTTTCTCTCAAGGCATGGTCCCTGACCATCTTCAGCATGGCTTGCGCCAGGTCTTTTTCGTTTTCGGGTTCGAAGAATTCAACCAGGGAATCATTGAAGTAGTACCGGTCGATCTTTGTGCCCGAGGCTATTACAGGAACGCCCAGGGCCATGAATTCGAATATCTTTGTGCTGAACGCCTCACCTCCGAACGAGTCATTTCTTTTGGGGACTACCCCCAGATCTGCATCGGACATTATTGCAGCGATTTCTTCGATCGGCAGAACGTCTCTTATAAATACCCTGTCTCCGAGGCTTAACCCGGCGACAAGATCCCTCAGCGGTCCTTTTGAACTGCCCTCTCCATATATGTGGAATTCGGCCCCGGGGACCTGGTCCTTTATCAACGCAAACGCCTTGATTGCGATATCCAGGCCCTGGTGCCAATTGAGCGTCCCCGGGTAAAGCATGATGAATTTCCCATCCGGCCTCCTGCGCGGTCTTTTATAAAAAAGGGAGGAATCAGGATAGTTCAGCATTGTGGTGCATTTTTCTTTTTTTACCGACCTGGAGGTAATTGTCTTTTCCCAGATATGGTTTGCAATGATCACATGGTCCGCAAACGAGGCAGAAGCCTTCTCGGCTAAAATCAGCGCCTTGAAAACAGAGGAACTCTTCTTTACGCTGAATTTGCTTGCATAAAACTCGGGGACAATATCATGTACATCAAGGATGATCTTCGTTCCGAGCAATTTCGGCAGCCAGGCAGCAAAAACCTCGAAATCAGGCACGGAATGAATGTGTATCAAGTCATACTTGTTTGACATATTTCTCTTTGAAATGAAAACCGATGACTTTATAAAAAACCGCATCAACTTCGTCAGGTACGACAATTTCCCTTTTTCGTCGAGCACCCGCTCCTGTATCCTGTATACGTTGACTCCGTTTATAACACCGTGGCCTGCCTGGCCCTCCCGCCTCAAAGAGACGACATC